>NZ_JAILWL010000297.1 GCF_025698965.1 Roseibium sp. | reverse complement strand
ATTTTCTGCGTTTCGCTTCGTCGATTTCGCGTTAGATTTTTCTCCTTTCGTTTCATTGGACACAGGTTGATTGATGGGTTGAGCAGGTCAGGTCACACGGATCAGACAGGCTCCCAAGTGAACACGTCCGTCGTCCGGTCAAGCCCGTAAAAACTTGGCCTGAGCGCCGGGAACGCGTGGTCCAGGATGGTTGCCGCGCTCCAGCCTTTGCTACGCTGCATACCGCGCAGCGGGCGTGACTGCCCCATCAGGAAGATCTCGTTGTTGCGGACGGCAAAAATCTGACCGGTGACATTTTCGTCGGCTGCAAGCGCGGTCGCCACCACCGCAATCTTGTCCGGCGTCATCTGCCGTAGCTTCTCGACACGTGCCATTTCTTCGGGCGTTGTTGCCGGAATGGATTCCGTCATCCGGCTCCAGGCAAATGGCGAGATACAATTGGACCGTACGTTGTAGCGGGCCATGTCCAGTGCAATGGATTTCGACAGCCCGACAATGCCCAGTTTCGCCGACATGTAGTTGGCCTGCCCCAGATTGCCGACCAGCCCCGATGTCGACGTCATATGCACAAAGCACCCGGACTGCTGGCTGCGGAACACATCTGCAGCGTTTCGGCTGACATTGAACGATCCTTTGAGATGCACCGCGACCACCTGGTCGAAGTCCTGCTCGCTCATCTTGTGAAATATCGCGTCGCGGAGAATGCCCGCATTGTTGACCACAATGTCGAGGCGGCCAAAGCTGTCCACCGCCTGTTCGACCATGCCCTTTGCCTGGCCGAAATTCGAAACCGAACCATAATTGACTGCGGCAATACCGCCTTTGGACTGAATTTCGTCGACCACGTTGCGGGCCGGGGAGTTATCCAGACCTTCGCCATCACCACCAGAACCAATATCGTTAACGATGATGCTGGCGCCGTGCTCAGCCATCATAAGCGCGATGTCGCGACCAACACCCCTTCCAGCCCCTGTTACCAACGCAACCTTGCCTTCCAGCAGTTTTTTCTCCACGGCCTCGCATCCCTCTCTTTGCGCCGTTCCGGCCACCAGAAAGACTGGTGAAACGGCCAGAAAACACCCGAAAATCAAATTCTACGATTGCGCAAAACTCAAAATATGCATACTAGTACTACATTACCTAATATAAGAATGGAAGAGCTTTGGGAGGTAACTGGCATGAAATCAGCAAATTCATACAATGCTGCCGAGATCATGGTGGACCGCAATGTCACGTGTGGCTACGGCGACAAAGTCGCCTTCCAGGACACCGAACGCTCTCTCACCTATGGTGCTCTTCAAACCGCGACCAATCAGGTAGCCAATGTTCTGACGGCTCAGGACATTGGCCGTGAAACGCGGGTAGCACTGCTGCTGCTGGACACCGTGGATTTTCCTTGCATGTTTTGGGGCGCTATCCGTGCGGGTATCATTCCGGTCTGTCTCAATACTTTGCTGACCGCCGAACAATATCTCTACATGCTCAATGACAGCCGCGCTCAGGCGCTTGTGGTATCAGCGCCCCTCCTGCCGGTTGTTGCACCGTTGTTCGATCAGCTACCTTTCCTGCGTCAGGTGATCGTTGCCGACGGCGACGGCCGCGAGCATCCCGATCTGGCATCCATGATGTCCGAGGCAGGCGACACATTTGAAACGGTTCGGACCCACCCTGACGAAACCGCGTTCTGGCTCTATTCCTCGGGCTCGACGGGCCCCCCCAAAGGCGTGCGACATGTTCACACGAGTTTGGCCTACGTTGCTGATCATTACGGCAAAAACATACTTGGTATCCGCCACGATGACGTTTGCTTCAGCGCCGCCAAGCTGTTTTTTGCCTATGGGCTGGGGGCTGGCATGGCAATTCCGATGTCTGTCGGCGCTAGCACAGTCCTGTTGACCGGAAGGCCTACGGCCAAATCCGTGCTCGACATGCTTGATCATTTCAATCCAACGCTGTTTTTCGGTGTGCCGACGCTTTATGCGGCAATGTTGGCCGGTGACGCCTGCGTACCGGAAAACAGCTCTGACCGGCTGCGCCTTTGCATCTCGGCTGGCGAAGGTCTGCCCAAAGACGTCGGCCAGAGCTGGCAGAACCGCATGGGTGTGCCGGTGCTTGACGGGATCGGTTCCACCGAGATGCTGCATGTTTTCCTAACAAACCGACCGGATGACATCCGTTATGGCAGCTCGGGACGAGAGTTTGAGGGTTACCGGCTGCGGCTGGTTGATGATGAAGGCAATGACGTTCCCAACGGCGAATTGGGTGAATTGCTGGTCTCAGGCGGTTCGGCCGGTGAGGGATACTGGAACCAGCGTGCCAAGTCGCGCGCGACATTTGCCGGCGAATGGACCCACACCGGTGACAAATACACTCGCGATGACGAAGGCTACTATTACTACAGCGGACGCACTGACGACATGTTCAAGGTCAGCGGCCGCTGGGTATCGCCATTTGAGGTCGAACAAGCCCTCGTCTCACATTCCGCCGTCATCGAGGCCGCGGTGATTTCCCATGAGGATGAAGAGGGTTTGATCAAGCCCAAGGCCTTTGTCATCCTCAAGGAGCATGATGACGCGAACGGATTGTTCGAGGAACTCAAGGAGCATGTCAAAACGGCAATCGGCGTCTGGAAATATCCACGCTGGATCGAGGCGGTGGATGAGCTTCCCAAGACTGCAACAGGTAAAATCCAACGCTTCAAGCTGCGCGACTGATGCCAGTGGTCAAGTGAAATGAGCGGAGTGCAAAATGCTTGAAATCATCATTCTCGGGCGTGGCGGGCAAGGTGCTCAGACCGCTGGCAACCAACTGGCCAAGGCATTGTTCGCCAAAGGAAATTACGTGCAGACTTTCTCAACCTACGGCGGTGCCCGTCGCGGCACGCCGGTTACCTCCTCGTTGAGGGCAGACAGCCAGCCGATCCGCCAGCGATGCAACATCACCAGCGCCACTGCAATGCTGTGCTTTGATGACAGCCTCTTGGACGAGGCATTCCTCAAACTGGGAGCGGAGGACGCGCTGGTGGTCGTCAATTCTGCCCGATCCGCTGCGTCGCTGCCCAGCCTCGGCAACCGTCGTATCATCCCTGTTGACGGCAAGGCCATCGCCCGGCGCAACAACATGGGCAAGGTAGTCAATTCGGCGCTTCTTGGAGCCTTTGTAGCCAAGCTTGATACGCCGGATATCGATACAATGTGCGCCATCATCGAAGACACCGCGCCTGCAAAGAAACAGGAAAACGTCACCGCGTGCCGTGAAGCCTGGGGCCTGAATGCCACCAGCAGCGAGGTTTTGGCATGAACAAGCAGCTTTCCCCGCTCTGGACGCATCTGACCAGCGAAAACCGGGTAACCGGCACCTGGCGCAGCGCTCTGCCGAATTATCAGAACCAGCCGTCGCCCTGCCTTGGTGCCTGCCCGGTCAATGGACGCATTGCCGAGTGGATCAAACAGGTCAAGGACGGCGATCTTCGGGATGCCTGGGTAACCCTGACCGACAACAATCCCTTCCCCGCTATCGCAGGCCGGATTTGTCACCACCCCTGCGAAACCGCTTGTAACAGGCGGGATCTGGATGAGACCGTCGGCATCTGCAGCCTGGAACGCTTCGCCGGCGACACCGCTCTTGCCGAGGGCTGGTCTTTCCCACCCCCGGTGACCGAGCGCCCGCAATCCATTGCCATCATTGGCGGTGGACCAGCCGGACTGTCGGCGGCCTACCAGTTGCGCCGCCGTGGTTTCAAGGTCTCGCTTTACGAAGCCAAAGACGCGCTTGGCGGCCTGATGCGCTACGGTATTCCCTCCTACCGGCTGGAGCGCTCGGTGCTGGACGGAGAAATTGACCGTATCGTTGCGATGGGCATCGATCTGCATCTGGGTGCCGAGGTGATGAACCAGGCCGCCCTGGCCACACTGCAGGAAACCCACGATGCTGTGCTCCTGGCAACAGGTGCCAGTCTGCCCAAACGCCTCCCTGCGCTTGACTACGCGCGAAGTTGGGTGATCGACAGCGCCGAATTTCTGGCAGCACCTGTCGAGGAGCAAAGATCCCGCACCGGCGCTCAAGTTGTGGTCATTGGCGGTGGCAGTGCAGCTATGGATGTCGCCCGGTCGGCACGGCGGCTCGGCTCTGAAGTCACCGTGCTCGCGCTGGAGCCGCAGGACCGCTTGCCCGCGCAAAAAACCGAGGTGGATGAGGCTATAGAAGAAGGCATCGTCTTTGTCTGCGGCGCCATGATGCAATCAGCAGAAACCAACGACAACGGTGCCACCTTGCGCTGCGTTCGGGTGGATTTCGACCCTGGCGATGTTCCCGGCACCTTTACCGTCTCGCCGATTGAAGGGTCCGGTTTTGAGATAAACGCCGCAACCATTATCCCCGCGATCGGACAGGATGCGGATCTTGAACGCTGGAGCGGGCTTGCTCCCGCAGGACCTGTGCTGGGCACCGATAGTGTCTGGCAGACCGATACACCCGGTGTTTTTGCCGTTGGCGATGTTGCCAGCATGAACCGGTTTGTTACTCAGGCAGTTGGCATGGGCAAGGAGGCCGCTTTGGCAATTGCCGATATGCTGTCCCCCGGAATAGCCGCCCCGGCCCCTGCCGCCGCCGCTGAAGTGGAATACAGCCGCATCAACGTTGCGTATCAGGACACACACGCCCGCATACAACAGCAAGTCACCGGGCTCGACGAGCGGTTGACGGGTTTCGAGGAGGTACAGCTGCCGCTGAGCGTTGAAGAAGCGGCTGCCGAAGCGCGACGCTGCTTCAGCTGCGGCACCTGCATCTATTGCGACAACTGCTTTTTCTACTGCCCGGACATGGCAATTTCCCGAACTGCCTCCGGCTACGAGGTGAATGTGGATTACTGCAAAGGCTGCGGTCTTTGCGTTGCCGAATGTCCCACCGGATCAATCCACATGCAGGAGGACACAGCGTCATGAATGCACCCGCGTTTACCGACAACGTGCAGCTCTTGAACGGTAACCATGCAGTGGCCTGGGGGGTGCGGCTGGCTGCACCCGACGTGGCGCCGCTCTACCCGATCACTCCGCAGACACCGATCCTGGAAAAACTGATTGAGTTCCAGAGCCAAAACACCTTTGATGCCGAGCTGCTGACCCCCGAAAGCGAGCATTCGGCCATGGCCGCCGCCATTGCGGCCTCGGCCACAGGTGCGCGGGTGTTTACCGCGACTTCCTCGCAAGGGCTGCTGCTCATGCACGAGTTGCTGCATTTTGCGGCTGGTGCGCGAACGCCGATTGTGATGTTCAACGTCAACCGCACACCGGCCTCGCCCTGGGGGTTCTGGCCTGACCAGATCGACAGCCTGTCTCAACGCGACACAGGCTGGATCCAATTCTATTGCGAAAACCCACAGGATTCGCTGGATACGGTAATTCAGGCTTTCCGCATTGCCGAAACGGTCAATCTGCCCGTGATGGTCAACCACGATGCCTTCTACGTCTCACATTCGGTTGAACCGGTCAGTTTGCCCTCTGCGGAGACCGTGAAAGACTTCCTGCCTCGCCAGCCGCGGCAGATCCAACTGGGCGATGGCAGCGGGCGCTCTCTGGGCGCCCCGATTGACCAGGCTTCATGGAACCTGACCCGGCGGGAAATGGATGCTGGGATGTCCCTTGTTGAAGACCTGACCGCGGAAGTTGGGCGCAGCTGGGCCACACTGACCAGGCGGACGTCAGCACCGCTGGAACAATACCAGACAGACGACGCCGAAATTGTCTTCGTGACCATGGGCAGCATGACCGGAACTGCGCGCATTGCAGTTGACACCTTGCGGGAGCGGGGTGTGGCGGCGGGGCTCATCAAAGTGCGCCTGTTTCGCCCACTGCCCGCAGCAGCACTCAGAGCAGCGCTCATGGATGTGCCCTGTGCGCTGGTTCTGGATCGCAATTACTCACCGGGCACCGGCGGGGTACTGCATCAGGAACTGAAATCGGCTCTCTTTGGCATGGCCGGAGCACCTCGGCTCTATGGCCTGCTGACAGGAGTCGGCGGCGTCAACGTACCGGCCGAGACACTCGAGAAACTGGCTGCGGACTACAGCGATGCGGCCCCGGACAACAACCCGATCTGGGTGGAGTAAACGCATGGAAAAGATCAGTTACAGTGACGAAGGCCAGTTCTGTTCCGGCCATGTTGCGTGTGCGGGCTGCGTTGAAGCGCTGTCCATGCGGGTGATCCTGAATGCCGTCGGTCCGGATACGGTGGGCGTCGTGGCGCCTTCCTGCTCGGCGGTCATCCTTGGCGGGCACCCGATGAGTGCCGCGAAAATTCCAGTTCTGCACGGAACGCTCGAATCCGCCGCCGCATCGGCCAGCGGCATCAAGCGAGCGCTGTTGGCCCAGGGACGCGATGACACCACCGTCCTGTGCCTGGCAGGCGATGGCGGCACCTATGACATTGGCCTCCAGGCGCTGTCCTCTGCCGCCGAGCGCAACGAAGACATCCTTTACATCTGCTTTGACAACGAAGGCTACATGAACACCGGAGGGCAAAAGAGCTCGTCGACACCGCTCAATGCGGCTACCGGCAGCACACCACTCGGCAAAGTTACCCGAAAGAAGAACCTGATCGAAATTCTGGCAGCACACCGTATTCCCTATATCGCCACCACCAGTCCCTCGCATCTGAGCGACATGGCGGCCAAGATCGAAAAGGCCAAGGCAATCCGCGGCACCAAGGTGATCATTGTTCTGATTCCCTGCCTGCCGGGCTGGGGGGTAGCCGATAACGCGGCGGTCAAAACCGCCCGGCTGGGTGTAGAATCCGGTGTCTTTCCGCTGTTCGAGATCGAAGACGGAGTGCGTTACACAATGACCGTGGATCAGAAAAACCAGCCGATCGACGCCTATCTGGCTGAGCAGAAACGTTATCGCCATCTAAGCGATGACGCCCGCAACAAGCTGCAAGCCGAGGTTGATGAGACCTGGGCTCGGCTTACTGCGATGGTGGACAACTGCCCCCTCTAGTCACCGGCAATTCTGCTGGGCTTGGGAGTGCTGTTGGATTCAGGCGGGTAACTCAGCAGGGTTCAGGTCCTTGCTATCTTGCTTTGCGCGCCCTTGAGCCTTTCTGCGACGCTCTACCAACTTGAGCAGCGTGGTAATACTGAGCGAGCCGTAGGTCGACAAGGAAATGTCGTTAATTTCCTTGTTAACATCATAAAGCGCCCATTCCTCGGCGGTCGCGACACTCGGATCCGCCAACTTGCAAGAGTTTGTGGTGTCTTCAAACAGACTGATGATGTCCAAAAGCGTCAACCGTTTGGCGTTACCGGTGAAGCTGTAGCCACCACCCACGCCACGGATCGACTGCACCAGCCCGGCACGCCCCAACGTCAAGAGCACCTTGGCCAGGTGATGGGCTGACACGCGGTACTTGGTGCCGATTTCAGCAGCTGATATCTGCCGGTCCGGATTGGAGGCCAGCTCAATCAGGGCAAAAATTGCAAGGCGGCTGGATTGTTGCACACTAATTCCTTTTCTCTGCAGCGCCATACATGGCGCAGTTATTCATCATCAAGACTCATCTCAAGCTGGGTGTACGGCCCCGCCATCATGCCTTCACTTCGAAAAAACGACATATGAAGCTGATTCTGACGGCGTACCATAGTACGCACAGTGGACATGCCGGCTTGCCGGAACTCGTCGCATATCGCCTTGAACAGCGCCTCGCCAATTCCCTTCTGGCGAATCTCCGGATCCACCGATACGGCAAAAATCCAACCGCAGGGTTGTGAACCAAACTCCCATCCGCGTACCTCACCGGCAATCAGCCCGAGAATGCCGTCGGTGCCTTTTGCCTCGGCCACCAGAAAGAACCTCTGATCTACCCGCCGCTTGCCATAGCGTTCAAATATGTCCTGCCAGTAGTCCGGCTTGGACTGGCCGGTAATTCGCGCGTCCAAATCAATTACATGTTTCAGATGATCCAATGTCGCCCGCTGAATGCACAAAGCTGTCTCTGCCACCCGCCCGTCAACATTGTCCGTCATGAAAGCTCCTTAATGCTCACGCTGTAAATTCAAAAAAAGGCAATTGTTCCTGGCACCGATTTTAGCCGGTATCTGACTGGTCTTGCAACGGGGCAACTTGTTCTGTGAGGCGTTACGCCGAGGTGCATCCACACTCCTTTCCTGCCTTGTCTAAAAAAATATTCCCTATACCATATCTTCTTTTTTGGTA
>NZ_JAILWL010000296.1 GCF_025698965.1 Roseibium sp. | reverse complement strand
ACGGGTGCGCGCTTGTTGCCGCATTGCGAATCCTTGCGGCAGGTACAGGAGGATCTGCAGGAGACACTCGACAGATCAGGTGCGGATTTACAGCAGACGCTGAAAATCACCGCGCCCCACGTTATCTGCCAATCGCTGCTGGTGCCGGTGTTATCGCGGTTCCTGACAACGGGCGGAGGAAAGATCCGGCTGATTGCGGAAGACGCCCCGATCAATCTGGTTGAACACAAGATCGATCTGGCGATCCGGCTTGGTGGCACTGCTCCGCAGACGGCCCATATTTCTCGTATCGGCTATCTTCACAAGAGCCTCTTTGCGTCGAATTCGTTTCTGGCCGAAAGAGGTGGCATTCCTGCCCTTACCGAGGAACTGGCAACCTGGCCGCATATTGCCAACGACTGGCAGGGCGATCCCGTCGTATATGAGACCGGCGATGGAACCGTCCTGCGCGTGTCACCACTTGTTCGCTGCAACACCGTGCTCGGTGTCCGGGATTTCATCGCCGAAGGGCAGGGGATCGGACTTCTGCCGGATGTCCTGGCGGTAAATGAAGACAGTATCTGCAGCGTCATCCCGATTTACAAAACGCCGATCTACGCGTTGCACCAGCATGGCAGAACGCCACCGAAACAGGTTCGGGAGATCATCAGCTGGCTGCGCACCGCTCTTCGCGACAGAAGGATTGAAACCGGGAGCCCCGTCAGACTGGTGAATGACGTGCACTATGCCTGAGCGACGAGTAACATTCGTTGATTGAAGCCAATCCGGTATTGACGTTTTTTTTGATGACAAGTGCAGACTGGCAGATTGTTCCAGTCTTGGCGTTCGAACGACAATCCGCTATGTCAGCGCGAAGATCAGATTTCTATAGCTAGCTTCAAGGCCCGCTGCATGAACGATATTGCCGACAGCACAGATACCGACGTTCCCGCGCTTTTGCGCAATGCACCGTCGAGTGTTGAATTCAAGAAGCTGCGCAAGCGTTTGTTGCGGCAGGCGCGGGAAGTCATCAGTGATTTCGGTATGCTGGCAGATGGGACGTCACAGGAGAAGCGGCCCAAGTGGCTGGTATGCCTTTCAGGGGGCAAGGACAGCTATACGCTGCTTGCGGTTTTGATAGAACTGCAATGGCGCGGGTTGCTGCCTGTCGAACTGATTGCCTGTAACCTTGATCAGGCGCAGCCTGGTTTTCCGCCGGAAGTTCTGCCGAATTTTTTCGAAGAAAATGGTGTTGAACACCTCATTGTTCGCGAGGACACCTATTCCATTGTCACGGACAAGATCCCGGAACACCGGACCTATTGTTCGCTGTGTTCGCGACTGCGCCGTGGGATCCTTTACCGGGTTGCACGGGAGCAGGGGTGCGAGGCGATTGTGCTCGGTCACCATCGGGACGACATTCTTGAAACGTTCTTTATGAACCTCTTTCACGGGGGGCGTCTGGCTTCCATGCCACCAAAACTGATCAACGATGAAGGCGACCTTTTGGTGTTGCGTCCGCTCGCCTATTCGGCGGAAAGCGATATTGCTAAGTTTTCCGACGGCATGCAGTTCCCGATCATTCCGTGCAATCTGTGTGGCTCGCAGGACGGATTGCAGCGTGAAGAAGTGAAGCGGATGCTGCAGGGCTGGGAAAGAGAAACACCTGGGCGTCTCGGCGTCATGGCTCGGGCGCTGGGCCATACCCGACCTTCGCATCTTCTTGACCGGACACTTTATGATTTCGTCAACTTGCGTCCTGCTGCAGGGGACGTCGCAGTTGAGGGCGGTGAGGCAGAGGAACCTTGCGGTGCCAGTCTGGCAATGACCGCGAAGTTATTTGCGGCAGAGTGAGCCTGTAAAGAGCAGACCAGATTTCCGAAAGATCACAAGACGGTTCATTCACCGCTGAACAGGGATCTGAGCCAGTTTTCAGTCAACCGGGCTGCCGGGCTTAATCTCGGTGCCTTGTCACGGTGGATGAGATAGTGGCTTTGGCCTGACGGAATTTTCGTTTCTAGCGGAATGGCAAGGCGTCCGGTTGCCGCCAACTGCGTAGCGACCCGCTCCAGAAGCAGCGTGACACCACCACGCGCAGCGGCCAGTTCCACTGCCGCCAGCGATGTGTCAACGGTCGCCGTATTGGCTTTGTCAGGTGCTGCCAGATCCTGCGCTTCAAAGAAACGGGACCAGTGATCGTCAAATCCCAGAATGTGAATGAGGGGATGCTCCGTAAGATCAGCAGCGGAGCATAATTTTCCGGCGAGATCCGGATGGCAGACAGGTACGATGTATTCTGTGCCTAAAGGCTCTGCCTGACCTCCTGACCAATTGCCCGTTCCCAGACGGATTTCGATGTCAATTCCCGTTTCCAGCACAGTATCCGCCCAGATTGCCGACAGGAGCCTGATCTTGATATCTGGATTTTCCTGCTGAAATTCCGCAAGCGCAGGAGCAATGATCAGCACGGCTTCGGAGATCGGCGCGCGGACGGTGACGGTTCCGGAAGAAAGGTTGCCGAACAGGCCTTCGGTTGAGATCGCCAGATCCTGCAACGCCTTGCGGACCGGCTGCAGATAAGCGCGCCCGCTTTCTGTCAGCTCTACCTTGCGGGTCGTTCGTTCAAAAAGAACGTGACCCAGCTGGGTTTCAAGTGCGCTTATGTGATTGCTGACGGCCGCCTGTGTCAGGCCAAGTTCTGCCCCGGCTGCTGTAAAACTGCCCAGGCGACTGGCAGCTTCGAAGCTTCGGAGCCAGAGAAGATTAGGGAGTGATGCCATGCTGCCCAATTCATAAAAAAAATCATGTAATGTCCATAGATTATATAGTTTCTCTTTCTTTTTTGCCAGGCGCACAGTGATCTTCTGTTCAAGTCGCATTCGGGAGGACGTTCATCATGCGCGTGGGTTTCATCGGTCTTGGCAATGTGGGCGGCAAACTGGCCGGAAGTATTTTGCGAAACGGCTACGAGCTGACTGTCCACGATCTGGATCAGGACCTGGTCGATGGTTTCGTTGAAAGAGGAGCCGGGCGCGGAACCAGCCCGAAACACCTGGCCGAGACTTGTGATGTGGTCATCACCTGTCTGCCGAGCCCGGCAGCCTGTGCGGCTGTTGTTGAAGGGCCTGAGGGCGTTCTTGAAGGAATCGGTCCGGGAAAGATCTGGGCGGAAATGTCGACGACGGATGCCGGCGAAACCAGACGTCTCGCCGGCCTGGTGATTTCCCGAGGTGCAGAAGCAATCGAATGCCCGGTATCGGGCGGGTGTCACAGGGCAGCTACCGGCAATATTTCCATCTTTGCCGGTTGCACGCGGGAAACCTTTGAAAAAGCCTTGCCGTTCCTGACTGTTCTGGGGCGCCGTGTGCTGCATACCGGGGACATCGGTTCAGCAGCAATCCTGAAAGTGGTGACCAATTACCTGGCAACGGCAAACCTTGTGTCGCTGGCGGAAGCTCTAGTGACCTGCAAGGCGGCGGGCATGGATCTCAATACGTCTTACGAGGCAATCCGCATTTCGTCGGGCACGTCGTTTGTTCATGAAACGGAAAGTCAGGTCATCTTGAACGGCTCACGCGATATATCCTTCACGATGGATCTGGTTGCCAAGGATATCGGACTGTTCCAGAGTATTGCCGAGGCCCACGATGTGCCACTCGAACTCTCGCCCTTGTTGAACCAGATATTTGCGGATGCCATTGAGCGCTTCGGTCCGCGTGAGCTTTCGCCGAATATCATCAGGCGACTTGAAGAGGCGACCGGGCTGAATATTCAGGCACCGGGTTTCCCCGCGGAGATGCTGGATGACGAGCCAGAGGAACCCGGATATGAAGTGGTACCGATCGAGCGGCCCCAGGTAGCGGCAGAGTAGAGGTGTCAGGCGAATGATTGAAAAGCGGGAGTTCTATATTGGCGGTGAGTGGGTCAAGCCTGAGGAGGCAAGAGATCTGCACGTCATCAATCCGGCAACAGAGGAACCAGTTGCCGTGATTTCACTTGGCAACACTGTTGATGTGGACCGCGCCGTCGCCGCTGCCAATGACGCATTTGAAACGTGGTCGGTCACAAGTGTCGAGGACAGGTGCGCGCTGCTTGAGCGGATCATTGAGGTATATGAGCGACGCTCGACCGAGATGGACCTCGCTATTTCTCTTGAAATGGGAGCTCCGATCGACTTTGCCCGCGAACAGCAGACACCGTCCGGTACGGGGCACCTTCAGGCAACGCTGGAGGCGCTCAAGGCGCATCAGTTCGAGCGACCGAGTCCGCGCGGCGGTAGTCTGCTCAGGGAGGAGCCAATCGGCATTTGCGGATTGATCACGCCCTGGAACTGGCCGATTAACCAGATTGCGGCCAAAGTGGCGCCTGCACTTGCGGCTGGCTGCACAATGGTGCTCAAACCAAGTGAAATCGCGCCACTTTCCGGTCTGCTTTTTGCGGAAATCCTTCATGAGGCCGGTTGCCCGGCCGGGGTGTTCAATCTGGTAAATGGCGACGGCCCTGGCGTCGGTGAAGCCTTGTCGCGGCATCCGGACATCGACATGATGTCCTTTACAGGGTCGACCAGGGCAGGGATTTCGGTCAGCCGCAATTCCGCAGAAACGGTCAAGCGGGTGGCTCTGGAACTTGGTGGCAAATCACCGAACCTGCTCTTCGCCGATGCGGATCTGGAAACAGCCGTGCGCTTCTCCGTTGAAAGCTGCTTTTCAAACTCCGGCCAGTCCTGCGATGCTCCGACACGCCTATTCGTGGAGCGTAGCGTTTATGAAAATGTCGTTGCACTTGCAGGATCGATTGCCAGCGAAGTCAAGGTAGGCGATCCGTCGCAAGAAGGCGCTCATATCGGTCCGGTGATCAGCGAACTGCAATATGAGCGGATCCAGGGACATATCGAGCGCGGAATTGCCGATGGCGCCCGTGTTGTGAGTGGCGGTGCCGGAAAGCCGGCGGGATTTGAAACGGGCTACTATGTTCGACCGACGATCTTTGCCGATGTGACCAATCAGGCGCATGTCGCCCGGCAAGAGATTTTCGGTCCAGTGCTGGTGATAATTCCCTTCGAAACGGAAGAAGAGGCCATTGAACTGGCCAACGACACGCCTTATGGCCTGGCTGCCTATATCCAGACAGGCGACGCAATCCGAGCAAAGCGTGTCTCCCGGAAACTGCGAGCGGGAAGTGTCTATATCAATGGTGCCAGTCCCGATTGGGATGTTCCCTTTGGTGGATACAAACAATCAGGCAATGGGCGTGAGTTTGGCGAGTTCGGTTTGGAAGACTTCCTGGAATTGAAGGCGATCACCGGTTAAGCCTTTCAGGAGCCGCCTGGATCAGGAATTTCTGGTTCGAACCAGGCGGACCAGCCGACCCACTTGTCGACAAGGTCAGCCATGATCGCATAACCGGACCCGCTGCAATGCATCTGGTCACCCCGTGTCAGACTGTCCATATAGTCCTGATTGGCGAGCAGCGGTGACTGGATATCCAGATAAGGCACACCAAGTTTCGCCGCCGTCATGATGAAGCGCCTGTTGAGCGAACCGGCAGTGCTTTGGGAGAAGTCTATTTCCAGGCCCGGGCTTGGATGCATAGGCGAACAGGCAACGTTTGCCGGTGGCAGCCCGACCCACAGAACGGGCCAGTTTTCCGCCGCCTCACGAACCATCAATACGGCATTGTTGACCGAGGTTTCTTCCTCAACCCTGCGCCCAAGGTCCGTCACGATTGCAACGTCGTTGATTCCGAACTGAAACACGATGCGATTGTCGGCTCCATCGGTGAAGCGTTTATCGCATTCGCTTCTCCATCGGTCCAGAATGTCATCAGTCGTCGCACCCCGGATGCCGAGATCGTAGTATGTCATCTGGAAACTCCGGTTAAATCGCTTCCTGCACAGGCGGCCGATCCAACCGAGGCAGTGTTCATCCCCGGTGCCGTTGATATAGCTGTCGCCCACGAAACATATGCGCAGATCCCGCATGCATCCTTCCCGTTACAGACCAGTCGCACGATTCTGACGAACCGTTCAGCAGAACTGGAGCGGACCACGAATGCGGCTCACCGGCAAGATGAGAAAGTGAATTTCGGCGCAGACCCCGGCGTTTGCTTCTTGGCAATTGGTACACCTTGGCAACACTTCCGGTGGCAGGTGGTGTGCGGGAAAGAGTGCACGTGGGAACTTATCGGTTTGAAAAATCCGAGCATGAGGATTTTCGCTTAAACGTTGAAAGGCTATCAACGATTCAATTTAATAGAGAATTGAAAAAAGAATTCGGTTTAATTTCAGGTTGTTGGAGAGAAATTTAACCGGCGAAATTGTTTTTCGAAAAAATTGAAGCTCTGAGTTGTTTGGTTAAGTCATATCGCTCGAATGTTGCAGGAGTACGATATGACTGAGAATGAATTCGTTGAGACGTTGACCGGAAAGCCGGTGCCTGAACTCACACTGACCGCGACCGATGGGACTGCGGCCGACTTGTCTTCCCTTGAAGGCATTACGGTTGTTTATGCCTATCCTCGTACAAGTCCGCCAAACCAGCCGCCGATCGAAGGTTGGGACCAGATACCTGGCGCGCGCGGCTGTACTCCGCAGTCCAAGGGGTTTGCAGAGCAACATGATGCGATCCTTCAGGCCGGTGCCTTGAGGGTCTTCGGGCTGTCGACACAAAACAGCGACTACCAGGCAGAAGTCGTCGAGCGCCTGAACCTGCCGTTTGAAATTCTTTCAGATGCTGAATTGAAGCTCGCTGACGCACTCGGCCTGCCAAGGTTTGAAGCTGGAGGCATGACGCTTTTGTCTCGTCTTACGCTTGTCGTTGAGGACGGAAAAGTCCGGAAAGTTTTCTATCCGGTTGAAAACCCTGCGGAGAATGCGGCTGAAGTGGCTGCGTACCTGTCTGAATAGCGACTGGACTCTGACCGGACGAGGGGCGGTGGATCAGTCGCCCCCGAAGATGCGTTTGCGCAAGCTCAAGGATAGTTTCATGACAAGTTTTACTTCTGTCGGCGTTGGCTTTGGTCCGTCGAATATCTCACTTGCAATTGCATTGGAGGAGCGCGGGGCAATCGGCCGCAACTCCGGACACGTATTCTTCGACGACCGGCGCGAACCTGATTGGCATCCCGGCCTCATGTATCCGGAAGCAACCATGCAGATCTCCTTCCTGAAGGATCTGATCACCATGGTGAACCCGCAGTCCAAATACACGTTTCTCAATTACCTCAGTGCGAAGGGACGCATTCACGATTTCATCAACCTGCGCAGCTTTTATCCCCGCCGGACAGAATTCGAAGACTATGTAAAATGGTGCGCCGGTGAGCTTGCACCCTTTGCTCAATTTGAAACCCGCGTTGCAGACATTCGCCCTACCGATCCGGACAATATTGGTCGTAGCGATCTGACACTGACAATCGAGGCATCAAATTCCGGTTCCAGGCAGGATATCAGGACATCGTCCGTCATCGTTGCCGATGGCGGATTTCCAGCCTGGCCACTGCCACGTGCCCGCAGCTGCTTTCAGCGGGTGATCCATAGCGCGGGTACGCTTCATCACATTCACGATCTCACGCCGGAAAGGGCTGGCCAATATGTGTTTCATATCGTTGGGTCCGGACAATCCAGCGCCGACACTTTCGCGTACATAGCCGGCGCATTTCCCAATGCGAAGATTGTCCTGAGCCATCGCGCCTATGCCATGCGGCCTGAAGATGACAGTCATTTCGTCAATGAACTCTTCATGCCGCAGGCCGTGGATGCCTTCCATGAAATGTCGGCTGAGTGGCGGCAGAAAATTCTCAAGGACTATTGGCATGTTACCCATAACGGCGTGACCATCGATTTGCTGCCAAAGCTCTACGAGATGGTCTATTACGACCGGGCGAATGGGGTGAACCGGTTCCAGTTCAATCGTTTCTCGGAGATTGTCGACGCAGAAGAAGGCTCAGACCGTTCTGTGGCGATAATGCGAGACATGACAGATGGTTCGTGTTTTGAAGTCGCCGCAGATGTCACGATCCTTGCCACGGGCTATGACCGCCCATGCGTGCACCCCTTATTGGAGGGGCTGACGGATCATCTTCTGATAGATGGCGAAACAAACAGCTACAACATTGACCGGAACTACAAAGTTCAGACCGAGCAAGAGTGCGGATTCCAGGTTTTCCTTCAAGGATACGGCGAAAGATCTCACGGCTTTTCGGAAGCTCTTCTCTCTTTGATGCCAGAGCGCGCCGCCAGGATCGCGGA
>NZ_JAILWL010000295.1 GCF_025698965.1 Roseibium sp. | reverse complement strand
TGTCGGATTGTTCGTCATTTTTACAAATGCCGCTGTGCAGGACAGACCCTTGCCTTCTGTTTCAGAGGCGATTTCCGTCGAATTGTTTGTGCAGCTCCGCAGTCGTCCGCAAAATGACCCCGCCCCTGCGACCGACAGAGGCGATCTCTCGCGGTTCCAAAAGGGCCAAGACGCAGATATCGGAACGTCGCAGGGCGAAACCGATCTTGAAGCTGCCTCCCTTCCCGCTCCGGAAACATCCGGGAGCGAGACTGTCGCCGCTGATCCGGCCTGGATTTCCGCGACCTCGTTTCATGCTCAGGATGTCCTGAGTGACCCTAGATCAGCGCAGGCGCGCCTGGCCCTCGGCACGCTTGTTGCCGGTGATCGAAGAGAGCAGCTATGTGCGCTAGAAGCGATGGAACAGCTCAGGCGAACGCAGCCGGATTTCCGGCCGACACGATTGGCACCGCATGCGTTTCGAAATTCGTTTCAAAGACAGAACAAGATTGTTGTTCCGGCAGGCGCGGTGAGAAGCAATCGGATCTGGTATGAAATTGCCTACAATTGCCAGCTGAATGGCGATGGCTCAGATATCGAGAGCTTTGAATTCGCGCTTGGGAATGAAATAGACCGTTCGCTCTGGGACGAGCATGGCCTTGCGCCTATCCATTGACCGTGGCGAACCGTAGTTCGACGGGCCTGGCAGGCATCCAAACGCGGCAGATAAATATTGCTGCCGCGTCAGATGAAGTATTCTGGTTCAGGTGCCGTAGGGCCGGCAGCCTTTGAACCGATCAATGCATCGACAGCCATTCACGAGCAGAACGCTGTGCTTCGGCAATCTGGGTCGAGCTCATTTCACCGGAAATTTCCTTGCGGTAACGAACCGCGTCCTTGTTGCCCTTCAGAGCAGCGATGTTGAACCATTTATGAGCGGTGACCAGATCAGTGTCGCCGTGGCGGCCACAGGCACTGTCAAGTCCCATCTGGAACAGAATGTCGGCAGTGACCGGCTTTTCGCCGATGATAGCCATGTCGGCCGAGTGCATTTCAAAACGAGCCATGTTGCTCCCCTTTTCATCCTCTGTAAGACTTCCCTAGAAACGCAAGAATTCGCGTTGCCTTCCCTGCTGTTTCTTGAGATCTACTTCATCAGGAGCAGTTAAAGGGCTCGTTAAAATACAGGTTTAACGCAATCCAAATAAAAATTTAAATAAGTCTGAAATTTACTTGATAGTAAGCATACAGCTTCGAATTTCGCTTTAATTTCAATGGCTTTATTCAAAAATTTGAAGATTACAATAAAGACTCTGTTCACCAAGCCAACAGTTTGGGACCATGACGTCCCTTAAATGGAATACCTGACCTGTCGAACGTGTGGAGCCTGAATGATGTCACTGAAGCCAATCGTATTCCTTCACGGTACCAATGCCGCACCATGGACCATGGCTCCCTTCAGTGACTACTTTCTGGAAAGAGGCTTCGATTGCCATTCCCCCACATACCGCTTTCACGATCTTGCAGATACTGAGGCCAGATCCGAGGCGCTCAAAGGTACAAGCATAAAGGACTATGTCGACGATATTGCCGACTTCATCGGGACGCTGGATCACCGCCCCATTGTGATCGGTCATTCACTTGGCGGTCTTATCGCACAGCTTCTCTCCAGCCGGGGATTGATTGAGGCAGGCGTCTTGATCAACAGCAGCATTATCAACGGGACGCTGCCCACTACCGACATGGAACGGGCACTCGGCAAGGGTTTCATGTCGGCCGGACGGTTTTGGGAAGAAGCCCCCGGTCAGGATTTCGAGCTTCTGGCAGCCTACGGTCTCAACACCATGCCCGAACACCAGCAGCACGAGATTTGCGACCGCCTCAGCACTGAGTCCGGCAATGTTCTGTATGAGCTGTTTTTCTGGATGTATGACATCAACCAGACAACCAAGGTTGATTTTTCCAAGGCAAAAGCCCCGCTCCTGTTCCTGTCGGGCACGGAAGACAAGGTTGTCCCACCGTCGACAGCGAAGACGATGGCCGATCGGTACGGAGATCTGGCAACGTTTGTCGAGATTGAAGGGCGGTGCCATTACATGCAACTTGAGGAAGGCTGGCAAGACCTTGCGCGCCGAAGCCTGACGTGGATTCAGGAGCTTTGAACCCGGTCTGAACCGGCAAGCCGTCTTCGGAAAAGGACAAGATCATCCTGTCCGGTGTCCATCTCTATCGGTGGAGACGGATCCTTCGTTTCAAACAGGAGCACGTGACACCACTCCGGAAAGAAATTTCCCCCATGCCGTAAGGGCACGGGTTTTCAAAGAGATTCCGCCCGTATACATTCCCTTTCCGTAAACGGAAAGCAATCCGTTCGGGAGGAAATAATGCTGAAATCGAACCTGTCCTCTGCCCTGGTTGCAGCAGGTCTTTTTGCCGCGTCTTCTGTGCTTGCTCATGCGGCTGATGCGAAGGGGGACTGGGTGCGCCCGAACGGCGCGTCGAAAATCCGGATCAGTTCCTGCGGAAATTCGCTTTGCGGTAAACTGATCTGGCTCAAGGATCCGCGCAACGACACGCAGAACCCCGACGCTTCAAAACGCAGCCGTCCGCTTGTCGGTGTTGAAATTGTTCAATCCATGAAGCCAACCGGAAAAACCAACCAGTGGAAGGGCAAGGTGTATAATGCCGAAGACGGCAAAACCTATACCGGCTTCATTGAGCTGACGTCCACAAACAAGCTCAAGCTCGAGGGCTGCGTCATGGGTGGTCTCATCTGCAAGGGCGAGACCTGGGCGCGCGCCAACTAAGTCACATTCCGGTTCGGCCAAGTCCTGTCGATTTGGCCATAGCCCTGTCGCATTTGCTGGTCAGAAATTGTGGCGCAATCATCTCCAGCACTGCGGCGGGGTTTTCCATTGGCTGTTTCGTCATTTCTTTCGATTTCCAGACTTGATCATAAAGCCCGGATTTCAGGGCTGCTTGCGACGGTTTTCACGTTGTTTTTGGTCACAGGTGTCCAGGCTGCTCCAGACATAAACGGAAAGTGGCGCACACCAGACGGAGCGGTCGTTCAGGTCAGTAGATGCGGCTCGGCGCCTTGCGGCAAAATCATCAGCTTTCACCCACCAGCCGGTAAAGCCATGGAGACCGTCCGCGATGAGCGAAACAAGGATGCCTCCAAGCGCAATCGTAAAATCCTTGGACTGACGGTGCTCTGGCGTTTGCAACCAGACGGAAGTGCCTGGTCCGGCCGGGTTTATGATCCCCGACGTGGTTTCAGCGCCAACGCAACCGTTCGAAAGACGGGCGGTTCAAGACTTGAAATTAAAGGCTGCGTTCGGGTTGTCTTCAATGTTTGCGAACAGGAAGTCTGGCAGAGGGTTAAGTAGCTGTCGGTCAGGCTTTGATTACCGAGATGCTGCGACGGTGCCCAGAACAGCTTGTTGAGGCACTACATCTAGACCAGCATCTTCTTGTAGCCAAGGTGACTCTGGTCATATCCGAGACGCTTGTAAAACTGGTGAGACCCTTCGCGTTCCCTGTTTGAAGTCAGCTGTATCATGCAGGCGTCGGTTTCCCTCGCGAGGCGCTCCGCGTGATCCATCATCATCCGGCCCACACCAGTGCCACGCTGGTCGACACGCACATGTACGCTTTCCACTTCCACCCGGGGCCGCCCTTTGAAGGCAATGCCTTTCATAAAGTGAATCTGGTAGGTTCCAACCACCTCACCTGCATCATTCAGAGCAACGTAGATGTCCACCTCAGGTGCGGCCACGAGCGCCTCGAACGCCGGTCCGTAACCCTGCCAGTCACCGAACTCCTTGCCCCGTCGAACGCTGGCTGCACCAGCATTGATGATTTCGACAATCTCACGCAGGTGGCAGACTTGCGCTTTCTCGATATGGATCTGGGATTTCTTCTGGTCAGACAAAACGGACTTCCTGTTTTGCTGTCTTTTAAAAGACGGAGCTCTCAACCGAATTCACCCGCACATTCGATTATAATTTGAGTCGGGTTTGAACCTTTTCATGTACCAAGGTTTAACAGCCCGTCCATACGCTTGCTGCAGATTTGTGGGTTGCAAAGGCAGGAACAAAATGTTCGATCCGGGCGGATGGGTGACGATGTTTGCCGGTGGCATTGCAAGCGGAGTTGTTTTCTGGGGTATTGCCCAGCCTGCAGAGCCAACGGCAACGCGAAAAGACGGTATCTGCTATCTGACCTATGGCCGACCGGTCAAGATCCTGGCACTTGCGATGATCCTGCTGTCCATTCTTGCCATCCATACGCTTCTGGTCGCGGATTTGAGCCATCAGCTTTTGGCCGTTTTCGCGACATCGGTTTTTAGTGCGGGCACACTCTTTATTGCCTACCAGGTCTTTCTAGTTCGATTTGCCTATGACAGGACTTCGCTTTATTTCGACAGTCCGTTCTGCAAGGATCAGACAGTCCCCTGGGAAAATCTCGAATATGCCGGTTCCGTCCCGTTTCTGCGGGCAAACTATCTTGTTGTAACGGGCATCGGACGGATCTGGAGCCTGGGGTTTCTCAATGGGCACGATGAATTGGGCAGCTTTTTGCAAGGCAAAGCGGCAACCCTTCTACGCCCAACTGAGGTTGCCGGAACCTGACCAAGCTCATCTGCAGCGCGGGTTATCGGGATCAAGTTCGGCAACACCCCACCAGGTCGTACGCCAGCCTTCAGCTTTCCAAAGGTGAGGCCAGGAGCCGGTCAAATAGGTCGCGGACAATGGCTCCACAGTTTCACCAAAGGTCGCCTTTCCATAGCGCTCATCAGCAGGGAGTTTCGGTTGACGATCCCCCTCGTCCCAAACGAAGAAGCATTTTTCCCGTGCATCTGTTTTCGCCGGAATTGCCTTGGTAACGACACGCGCATCCGGGAACAGAACCCTGAGGTTGCCACCTGTATAGCCGTTGTCCGCAATCAGCGTCGCGTTCGCAGCGCCAAGTTCTGAAAGTGGTGCTTTCAGATCCGCGTAGGGTTTCATGTGACGGCACTTGCCGCCACACCAGAACTTGTCGGGTGCGAGTATGCCGGGAACACGCGCAAGAAACGCCACGGCTATAACAGTGACGATAACGGCTCCAAGCCAACGCCACTGCTTTTGAAACCCGAACCGCTCCAGATCCGCAAACAGATAGATCGGCAAAAGCAACATCAACGGATGCATATGCCGTTCCTTGACATAGGTTGCTCCGGTAATCGCGATCATCAGCGCTGTCAGCACGATCATGGTCAGAACAGTGCGGCCACACAGGCGGGCAACATCATTGACCGCGGGTGTGGTTGCCGGAACCCGGCCGAAGTAACGCGGCCAGAAGAGCAGCAACAGAACCGGAAGAAGCGGAACAGAAAATCCGAGCAGCCCGAAACCCAGTTTACCCAGCCCCTCGCCTGCCCGCATCACGTGAGATGCCTCGGCAGTGACCCCCATTGTCTCGGAGACCGAGGACAGGAGTTTCAATCCTTCGCTCAAGATCCAAAAGGCATAGGGGCTGTAGACAAGAGCTGCTGCGACCGGAACCAGGATCACGCCGGTGACCTTTATTCTTGTACGCCAAACCGGATCACTGAGGGCGGCGATCAGAAGCGCCAATGCAAAAAGCGGAAAGGAGTGCTTGCCGAGCAGGCCGGCTCCGGCAACGGCGCCGAACAGAAGGTAAAATCCGATCCGCCCGCTTTCCTGCGCCTTGATGAAGAAAAAGGCACTTGCGGCACAGGCTGTTGTGAGCACAACCGTGTGGGTGACACCTTCATGCAGGTTCCAGCCGAACTGATAATAGAGCGAATAGGAAAAGGCGCAAAGCGCTGCTAACCGAGGGTCTGAAATCGCCTTTCGTGCGACCAGAAACAAAAACAGCGCGGCCAGCGAGATAAGTCCGTATTTAACCGAGAGCGCAGCCCAAATCGTCGGGCCGAAGACCTGTTGTGCCGACCAGAGCAACCACTCGTAAAGCGGTGGCTGACGCAACATGTAACCGGGCTGCAAGGTCTGCACCAACACGTTCTCGAACATGTCGTCCGTGCCCAGAACGGGTGTCGAGAGCGCGCGGAGCAGGAGATGGCCAAGCCCCCATAGCGCAACGATGGCCCAGACACCAACCGGCGTGGCGTACAGGGGCGTCTCAGCGGATCTGGTATCGGAAGTCGTGGTCATTCGGCTCAGGCGTCGTGTTTGTCCGGTCTGCCGTTTAGCCTATCCGGACCGAATTGCCCAGTATTCAACTTCGATAGGTAGCCAACTTGTAGGCAGCAAAGGAGAAAAACACCCCCAACCCAGCCTCGATCCAGCGCCTGCTCCGCCGGTAAAACTCAACAACCGGCTGGGTTGAGAAAGTGACTGCATAAGCCAGGTGCCCGAGAACCGACATCAGTGTGCAGCTGGCCATGAGCGTCAGCCCGACCCAGAGAGGCGCATTCGGACCGAGACCGACGCCGACGATTGCGATCCAGTGGAGAGCCGCTTTCGGATTGGTCATCTGGATAGCCATTCCCTGAAGAAACAGCCGGTTTCCCATGGCGGATCGCGCCACCACCTTCCCTTCCGGCGTTGCTGCGGAGCGGAAGGCCTTGAATGCGAGCCAGATCAGGTACAGCGCGCCCAGAACCTTCAATATGGTGATTGCGTGCGCATAAGCTGCGATCAACGCGGTAAGGCCCGCTACTGTCAGCGTTGCCCAGATGCCGGAACCGACCCCAACGCCCAGCGCCAGCTGAACCCCGGACTTGCGTCCCCGCTCCATAGATGTGCCGATAATGGCCAGAATGTTGGGCCCGATACTGACAAAGCCAACGGAGAAAATTCCAACAGCCAGGAGAAGGCTGGCAAGATCCGCATTCATATCGTCTCCCGATCGTCTGGTAACCTTTCCGGTTCGTTTCAAACCGGGAAAGCAAAGTCACGCGAGCGTATCAGGCAAAACTGCCGGGTCTCAATCCAAAAATGCCCAGGTATCGGCACCGTCGAAATGCCGGTGTCCGATGGTTTCGATAGTTCCCGGCGCCGCGAGCCGCAGGTTGATCGCCATGCGGCCCTTGGCTTGACCGGCAATAGCTTCCCAATGAGTGGTCGACCCGCAGGTCTTGCAGGTGTGAAAGGCAAGTTCCTTATCGCCGCGCGAATAGGCAAGCGTCGCATCCGGAGCTGCCGTGACGACGATGTCGCCTGCCTCGCCATGGCCCCAGACCGTACCGAGACTTCGGCAGATCGAGCAGTTGCATTCGACGGCGAAGCGAGGCTGTACTTTCATTTCATAAGACACAGCACCGCAATGACAGGCCCCCTTGATGGGCAAGGTAACCTTTGAAGATGTCTCCTCCCCAGCCATCTCTTATTCCAGTCCGATCTTCTGTTTCAGAAGGTCATTCACGGCCTGCGGGTTGGCCTTGCCTTTTGAGGCCTTCATCACCTGACCGACAAACCAGCCGACAAGGTTCGGCTTTTCCTTGGCCTGTTCCACCTTGTCGGGGTTGGCAGCGAGGATTTCGTCGACAATCGCTTCGATCGCGCCGAGATCCGTGACCTGCTTCATGCCGCGATCTTCAACGATCTGAGCGGGGTCACCGCCTTCGGTCCAGACGATCTCGAACAGATCCTTGGCGATCTTGCCGGAAATCGTGCCGGCCTTGATCAGGTCGATGATGGAGCCGAGCTGAGCCGCAGAAACCGGGCTGTCCGCCAGATCCGTGCCTTCCTTGTTCAGGCGACCGAAAAGTTCGTTGATTACCCAGTTGGCGGACAGTTTGGCGTCGCGCCCCTTGGCAACTTCCTCGAAGAAATCTGCCGACGCCTTTTCGACAACCAGAATATCGGCGTCATAGGCGGTCAGACCGTAGTCATTGATAAAGCGGTTTTTCTTGTCGTCCGGCAGTTCAGGCAAGTGCTGAGCCAGATCATCGACGAACGCTTGCGTGAATTCCAGCGGCAGCAGGTCCGGATCCGGGAAGTAACGGTAGTCGTGCGCTTCTTCCTTGGACCGCATGGACCGGGTTTCGCCTTTGACGGCATCGAACAGACGAGTTTCCTGATCGATTTCACCGCCGTCTTCCAGGATCGCCACCTGGCGGCGGGCTTCATATTCGATTGCCTGACCGACAAAGCGGATCGAGTTGACGTTCTTGATCTCGCAGCGGGTGCCGAATTCACCGCCCGGACGACGGACGGAGACGTTGACGTCCGCACGCATCGAGCCCTGGTCCATGTTGCCGTCGCAGGTACCGAGGTA
>NZ_JAILWL010000294.1 GCF_025698965.1 Roseibium sp. | reverse complement strand
CGCCCAGATGGAGTGGACGTGGTTCTCGGGCTTTCCCCAGGCTCCACCGTGAAAGCCTCCTCGGTGAACTCCGGTGCGACCAGTACACCGCAAACCACACCTCCTCCCCGGTAACGAGCGCCTGACTGAATTCGAGATATTCATTTGGACGTTGATTGTCGCCAAACCGTCCAGGGTCGCGCCTTCACGTCTTTCACTCGCCTGCGTCACCTCGCCATAGGGAAAACACTTGCGACTTTCTTCTTATGTTCATATATTCGAATATATGTAATAAAGGGGTCATCATGACAGACTTCACACCACTTCTCAGTTTCGTGGGCGGAATGACAATCGGGCTCGCAGCAGTTGCACTGATGGCTGTGCACGGACGGATCGCCGGCATTAACGGCATTCTCAGCGGCTTTTTGACGACACGGTTCACCCAGGACTGGACATTGCGTGCGGCGTTTCTCGCCGGCATGATCGCCAGTCCGCTGATTTTGCTCGGCGTCACAGGCCAGCTTCCGGAAATCTCGGTTCCCTCTTCACCAATTCTCCTGGTGATCGGCGGCTTCCTGACCGGCGTCGGAACGACATTCGGCTCCGGCTGCACCAGCGGTCACGGCGTTTGCGGCATGTCACGATTGTCCGTCAGATCGATCGCGGCAACCCTGACCTTCATGGCCACAGCCATCGTCACGGTTTTTCTCACCCGGCATGTATTTGGAGGATAACCAAATGAGACTTCTGTTTGCTTTCGCATTTGGCCTTCTCTTCGGCGTCGGTATACTTATCTCCGGAATGGGTAATCCGGCAAAGGTTCTCAACTTTTTCGACTTCGCCGGAACCTGGGACCCGAGTCTCGCGTTCGTCATGGGTGGAGCGTTGCTGGTTACCGCCATCGGCTATCGTCTGGTGTTTCGTCTGCAACAGCCCCTCATGGCTCAGGCCTTCAGCCTGCCGACGAAACGGGACCTTGATGCCAAACTGCTCGGCGGTTCCGCCATATTCGGGGTTGGCTGGGGCTTGAGCGGCTTTTGTCCCGGTGGTCTCATTCCGGTGCTCGGCCTTGGTATGAGCGAGCCTTTGATAACAGCAGCAGCCATCGCGGCAGGTATCATTGCAGCCAGGTGGATGATCAAATTGAACTTTGGTGAACAACCGGCCGGGGCCTGACCCTATTGAAACTCACGGCCACTATTTGGGAGACGAAAATGAGCGGTTCAAATTACCCGGTCGATATGGCGGTCAAACCAGACGTCACGGCTTTCTTTGATCCGGCCACCAATACCATCAGCTATGTGGTCAAGGACCCGGCCTCGAACGCCTGCGCGGTTGTCGACAGCGTCATGGATATCGATTATGCGGCCGGTCGCATCACCTATGACCATGCCGACGAAATCATCGCCTATATCCAGGACAATGATCTGAAACTCGAGTGGCTTATCGAAACTCATGTTCACGCCGATCACCTTTCCGGCGCTCCCTATATTCAGCAGAAACTCGGCGGCAAACTGGGCATCGGTGAAAAGATCACCGTCGTTCAGGAGACCTTCGGCAAGATCTTCAATGAAGGGACGGAATTTCAGCGCGACGGCAGTCAGTTCGACAAGCTGTTCAAGGACGGCGACACCTATCAGGTCGGCGAGATGACCGCGTTCGTCATGTATACACCCGGGCATACTCCGGCCTGCATGGTGCATGTGATGGGAGACGCCACATTTGCGGGCGATACCCTGTTCATGCCGGATAGCGGCTCGGCTCGAGCGGATTTCCCGGGAGGAGATGCGGCGACCCTTTACGAATCGATCCAGAAAGTGCTTTCCCTGCCGGACGAAATGCGTCTCTACATGTGTCACGACTACGGTCCGAACGGCCGCGACATCCAATGGGAGACGACGGTCGGTGCCGAGAAAGAGCACAACATTCATGTGGGCGGCGGCAAGTCCAAAGAGGAATTCGTCAAATTCCGGACCGAGCGGGACGCTCAGCTGGACATGCCGAAACTGATCATTCCTTCGCTTCAGGTCAATATGCGCGCAGGCCAATTGCCGCCGGCGGACGAGAGCGGCAAGACGTTCCTAAAGGTGCCGGTGAACGAGCTCTAGGGACGAAAAAGTCGGGCAGAGTCTGACGGTTCTGCCTGACCCAGGAAACACGTCTGCATTTCCAATGCGGTAGCGCACAAAATATCCAACAGACTGATCGCTTTCGCGTTTCGGTCCGGTGATTTTGTGCGTTCCCCAACTTGCTTGAAACGCACATTCGGGAGGAAATTTTGTGACATTGAAGGCAATCAACGCGGAAATATCCGTATCTCCTCAAATCCGGCCGGACGATCTGGCAGACATTGCGCAACTCGGTTTCCGGTCGGTGATCTGCAATCGCCCTGACGGTGAAGGGGCAGATCAACCCACATTTGAGGAAATCGAGGCCAATGCCCGAAAATTCGGGCTGGAAGTCCACTATCTGCCGATTGTTGCCGGAAAGGTGCGCGACGAAGACGCGGTGGCCTTCAACCAACTGATGAATGCCTTGCCCAAGCCGGTGCTTGCCTATTGCCGGACCGGGACCCGTTCCGCAACGCTCTGGTCGCTGTCACAGGCCGACAAGAAACCCCTTGCTGATATTCTGGAGCTGACGAAAGCTGCCGGATATGACATGGCCGGTGTCGTCCGGCGGATCGCCAATGGTGGCCGTACGCCGACCGAGACCGCGGAAGACGCCCGTTTTGACGTCGTGATTGTCGGAGCTGGCGCTGCCGGCATCTCTGTTGCCTCAAGCCTGCTTGCCCGCAAATCGAATCTCGAAATCGCAATCATCGATCCCGCGGATGTTCATTATTATCAGCCGGGATGGACCATGGTCGGCGGCGGGATTTTCAACGCCTCAGACACTGCCAAGACGATGGGTTCGCTCATTCCGCAAGGGGTTCACTGGATCAAATCCGCCGTTGCGGCGTTTGAACCGAAGGACAATGCGGTGGTCCTGGATGGTTGCCGGGTGGTGAAATACGGACGGCTGGTTGTCTGTCCCGGCCTGAAACTGAACTGGCACGGCATCGAAGGTCTCGTCGAAACTCTCGGCAAGAACGGCGTGACTTCCAATTACCGCTATGACCTTGCCCCCTACACCTGGCGTCTCGTTCAGGAGATGCATGCCGGGCGAGCGCTCTTCACCCAGCCGCCCATGCCGATAAAATGTGCCGGTGCCCCGCAAAAGGCGATGTATCTCTCCGCCGACTTCTGGACCAAAATGGCAAGGCTCGGCAACATGGACATCCAGTTCATGAATGCCGGTGGCGTACTCTTCGGCGTGAAGGACTATGTTCCGGCCCTGATGGACTACATTGAGCGCTATGGCATTCACCTGAACTTCTTTCACAATCTGGTTTCTATCGACGGTCCGCGTAAACGGGCGGTGTTCGAAATCAAGGACCCGAACCAGGAGCCGCGCAGATTTGAGACCGATTTCGACATGATTCATGTAACGCCACCGCAGACAGCACCGGATTTCATTCGCGTCTCACCACTGGCAGACAGCGCCGGTTGGGTTGATGTCGATCAGTCAACGTTGCGTCACAAGACCTATGACAATATCTGGTCGCTCGGAGATGTCATGAACGCCCCGAACGCCAAGACGGCAGCAGCAGCCCGCAAGCAGGCGCCAGTGGTGGCCGAGAACCTCGTTTCCGACATCGAAGGCCACAGTGCCACGGCGCAATATGACGGTTATGGGTCCTGCCCTTTGACCGTGGAACGCGGCAAGATTGTTCTGGCCGAATTCGGTTACGGCGGAACGCTGTTGCCAAGTTTTCCGCGCTGGCTTGTCGATGGAACCAAGCCTACGCGAACTGCCTGGTTGCTGAAGGAACGTATTCTGCCGCCTGTCTACTGGCGCGCCATGTTGCGCGGCAAGGAATGGATGGCGAAACCGGAAAAAGTCACCGCCTCCTAGATTTTCAGGATACACGCCGCCTAGAAATTCGAGCCGGAAGACCGGTTCGATTGACATACCGGCAGAACACGAGCCAAACCAATGCACCTGCTTCAGCGCTATCTGCCCATTCTCAACTGGGGCAAGCGATACGACAAGGAAACGGCAACCAGCGATCTGGTTGCCGCCGTGATTGTGACGATCATGCTGATCCCGCAATCACTCGCTTACGCGCTGCTTGCCGGCTTACCGCCTGAAGTCGGGCTTTATGCATCCATCTTGCCGCTGGTCGCCTACGCTCTGTTCGGCACCAGCCGGGCGCTCGCCGTCGGGCCGGTTGCCGTCGTCTCGCTGATGACCGCCTCCGCAGTCGGAGAGCTGGTCCAACAGGGAACGCCGGAATATCTCGGGGCGGCAATCGTCCTGGCCTTCTTGTCCGGCCTGATGCTGGTTGCCATGGGCCTGTTCCGGCTTGGCTTTCTCGCCAACCTCCTCAGTCATCCGGTGATTTCCGGTTTCATTACAGCATCCGGTCTGCTGATCGCCTCCAGCCAGCTGAAGCATATTCTGGGCGTTCAGGCCAACGGTCACACGCTGTATGACATCCTGCTGTCGATCATCGATCATCTGAATGAAGTCAACTGGATCACGCTGGCAATTGGGGCAATGGCGACGGCGTTTTTGTTCTGGGTGCGCAAAGGATTGAAAAAGCTGCTGCTCGGTCTCGGGATCAAACCGTTTCTTGCCGATATTCTGACCAAGGCCGGACCGGTCGCGGCGGTTGCTGCCACCACCCTTGTGTCAGCGGTATTCCATCTGGGTGAGCGCGGCGTACGCGTTGTCGGCGATATTCCCTCCGGCCTGCCCGTGCCGCAATTGCCGTCCTTTGACAGCGAGCTCTGGCTGGCGCTCGCCGCGCCTGCGCTTTTGATATCGGTGATCGGCTTCGTCGAATCCGTGTCTGTCGCCCAGACGCTTGCCGCCAAGAAGCGCCAACGTATCGACCCGGACCAGGAACTCATCGGCCTCGGTGCTTCGAACATCGCCTCTGCCGTATCCGGCGGTTATCCGGTGACAGGCGGATTTGCCCGCTCGGTCGTCAATTTCGATGCAGGTGCGGCCACGCCTGCGGCCGGGGCGTTTACGGCAGTCGGCATTGCTCTTGCTACCTTGTTCCTGACCCCGCTGCTCACCCATCTCCCGCAGGCAACGCTGGCAGCGACAATCATCGTCGCGGTTCTGTCTCTGGTCGATTTCGGCGCGATCAAACGTACTTACGCTTATTCGAAAAGCGACTTTTCCGCGATGGCGGCAACGATCCTGGTGACGCTGTTTTTCGGCGTCGAGCCTGGCGTCGTCACCGGCGTCGTTCTGTCCATCGCGCTTTACCTTTACCGCAACAGCCGCCCGCATATGGCAATTGTCGGTGTCGTTCCGGGCACCGAGCATTTCCGCAATGTCAACCGCCACAAGGTGGTGACAGGCGAACGCGTTCTGACGCTACGGGTGGACGAGAGTCTGTTTTTCGCGAATTCCCGATATCTGGAAGACAAGGTCTATGAACTGGTCGCACAAAGACCGGCAATCGAACACGTGGTGCTGATGTGCCCTGCCGTCAACGAAATCGATGCCAGCGCATTGGAAAGTCTGGAGGAGATCAATCACCGTCTGTCCGACGCAGGAGTGAGCTTCCATCTTTCAGAGGTCAAGGGACCGGTGATGGACCGATTGAAGCGCACCGACTTTCTCGATCATCTGACGGGGCAGGTGTTTCTCAGCCAATATGAGGCACTTTGCACGCTGGATCCTCTGACAGCTCATATCTCGGAATCCCGGACACCGAAGAAAACCGCCCGGCCCGTCGTCTGGGTCGGACCTGAAATCTGACAAAAGCTCCAAACCAATTCGTCCTAACGGCCTAGTTGCTGCCTTCAGCATGCAGGACGGGGACAATTCTTTCACAGAAACGGAATTGAATTGGCGGGCGTTCCTTCCTGGACCAGCAAGCTGCCGGTACCCCTGGGTTGAACGGTCACCAGTTCTATCGCTTCACCGCCATCGCTCATGAGGCAGTTGATTGCCGCACGCTGCGTCTTCCGACTGCCCAACTCGGCACCATACACCTGACAGATGCGGCCCGGCATTTCCCAGAGCCCACGATAGATGGCAAGGGTTGAGCCAGGTGCGCTTTGATCGATGCGTTGTGCCGGGCAGTTTTTCAGGTCTCGCACCCAGATACCTTGCGCAAATTCCGCAAAGCGCAAATCCAGCGTCCTGCCCTGCAGCAGGGGGGCGGATTTGGGCACCTGGATCTTCAAATCTCCCTTGCCCGCAAGAACCGGCGCTCCCGGTGCAGCACACAGCGCAACTGTCAGGGCGCTCACTTTCAAAAAATCAAACCGCATATCCCCTCCCGGATTGACTATCCTATGTCATAATTGTCCTGACCCGACATGGGAACAGGCAATTTACGATGCCTCTTCAACTTATGCGATAGAGCGACTTGTATTTTTCGAACAAATGTGGAACAAAAATTGAATGAACGAGGACTTTTCGCATCAACCTGGCCGAATTCAGCTGGATGATCCGCTGACTGATGGCCGCCAGTCGGAGACCGCGCTGAAGGTCTGGCGCGGGGCAGCCAGATTGTTGCGACAAATGGATTTTGCCTGCCTCCCGGAAGTAACCCTCGCCTCCGCACGCCGGGCGGACCTCTTGGCGATCGGTCCCAAGCATGAGCTCTGGATCATCGAGGTCAAATCATCGATTGCCGATTTGAGAGCAGACAGCAAATGGCCGGATTACCGGCAGCATTGCGACAGGCTTTTTTTCGCGACCCACCCGGATGTGCCGTCAGACATTTTCCCCGAAGAGGCCGGTCTGATCATTTCCGACGGGTATGGCGCGGAAATTATTCGTGACGCCCCGGAACACAGGCTCGCCGCCGCCACCCGGAAATCAGTCACCCTGCACTTTGCCCGCCATGCCGCCAACCGGCTGCACAGTCTAACAGACCCGGATGCACAGCGTTTTTTCGACGGTCTCTGACGAACATCAGAAAACAGGTTTCAACAAGACTGCAGGCATGAAAAGGCCGCGAAGGTCTCCGCGGCCAGAAACCGGAAACACCTGTGCCGTTCGGTCACAAGCTCCGATCAGACGAACAGGTTGATCAGGCTTTCCAGGTATTCTTGCTTGCCGGATTTCGGCTTTGGTTCCAGATCACTGCCATGCACTCTCGCGGCAAGCTCCTCCAGGGAAGAACCACCTTTGAGAATCTGAGCGTTTTCCGGCTTTTGCCAACCCGCATAGCGGTTATCGACAAAGGTCTTCAGACGACCATCTTCGACCATTTCCGCCGCGGCTTTCAGGCCGCGCGCAATAGCATCGGCCGACCCGACATGGGCCTGAATCAGATCGACCGGATCCAGCGACTGACGGCGCAGTTTGGCGTCGAAATTGGTGCCTCCAGTTGTGAAACCGCCTGCCATCAGGATTTCATAATAGGCAAGCGCCAGTTCAGGAACATTCATGCCGAAATGATCGGTGTCCCAACCGCACTGATAGTCGTTCCGGTTCATGTCGACAGATCCGAAAATGCCAAGGGCGCGTGCCATGTGCAGTTCGTGCTCGAAAGAGTGGCCGGCGAGGATCGCGTGACCCTGCTCGATGTTCATCTTGACTTCGTTTTCAAGACCGTAGGCCTTCAGGAAACCATAGACTGTCGCCACATCGAAATCATACTGATGCTTGGAAGGCTCCTGCGGTTTCGGTTCAATCAGGATCGCTCCCTTGAAACCGATCTTGTGCTTGTATTCCACGACCATGTTCAGGAAACGCCCAAGCTGGTCCAGCTCCTGCTTGATGTCGGTGTTGAGCAAGGTTTCGTAGCCCTCGCGACCACCCCAGAGCACGTAGTTTTCTCCATTGAGACGCTGGGTCACATCCATCGCGTTCTTCACCTGCGCCGCGGCGTAGGCAAAGACGTCCGGATCCGGGTTGGTGGCCGCGCCAGACATGAAGCGGCGGTTCGAGAACATGTTCGCCGTGCCCCAAAGCAGCTTCATGCCGCTATCGGCCATCTTCTTTTCAAAGATGTCGGCAATGGCGTTCACATTCGCATTGCTTTCGGCAAGGGTCTTGCCTTCCGGCGCAATATCGCGGTCATGAAATGTGAAGTACGGCATGCCCAGGATCTGGAACATCTCGAATGCCACATCGGCCTTCAGTTTCGCCTGTTCCATCGGGTCTCCACCGGCGGCCATCCAGGTGCGCATGAAGGTTTCGCCACCAAACGGATCCGTGCCTGGCCAACAAAA
>NZ_JAILWL010000293.1 GCF_025698965.1 Roseibium sp. | reverse complement strand
CTCACATATTCCGCTCATGATCTGGCACCCGGAGTTTTCTGACAAACAGGCTGGCACCCGTAGCGGTCATTTGACCCAGACTCCAGACCTGATGCCGACCTTCCTTTCGCTTTTTGGCTGCAAGGTGCCGCAAGAAGTCACCGGTGCATCGATATTGGACAGAATTGTTGATCCCAGGAACGACCGTGCCGGTATGATCCTGGGAATGTTCGGCGGCCCGGTCTGCGTCACCGACGGACGGTTCACGTATTTCCGCTACCCATGGAACGTCGATGGCGACGGCATATTCGAATACACACTCATGCCATGTCACATGGCCGCGCCGTTCCAACCAGATGAGCTGTTCGACGCGACACTTTCCGCACCCTTCCGTTTCACCAAGGGGATGCCCCTGCTGCGGGTGCCGGCGAGAAAGGACGCGAGGCGTCCACCCTCCCGGCACGATGTGAAGTTTCCTGACTCAGCCTCCGCATTGTTCGACTTGGCCACCGATCCATCGCAGGAACGACCGATCGAGGATAGGGAAACCCAGACTCGGTTGCTTGAGATGCTCGCGAAGGAACTCGCGCGTCACGACACACCTCCCGAAATGTACGACTATTACGAGCTAAGAAGATGAAATTGGAAAAATTGACACTTGCATTGGCAGCGGGAGCGCTTTGATGTCCGCGAGCAGACCCAATATTCTGTGGTATTGCACCGACCAGCAGCGGTTCGACACGATCCGGGCTCTTGGCAACCAGCACATCGCGACACCCAATCTGGACAGGATGAAAAACCGTGGCGTTGCCTTCCGGCAGACTTACGCGCAAAGCCCAGTCTGCACGCCGAGCCGCGCATCCTTCCTGACCGGGCGTTATCCGTCGAGCACACACGTGCACAGAAACGGTTGTTCGCACTTTCCTCAAAGTGAAACGCTTGTCACAAAATTGCTTGCAGACGCCGGATACGACTGCGGTCTCGTGGGAAAGCTCCACTTGGCGAGTGCAGCCAGCGGCATGGAACCCCGCGTCGATGACGGTTATCGCCTTTTTGAGTGGAGCCATCATCCGATGCCAGGCGCGGATTCCGACGACAACGCTTACCACCAGTGGCTGCTGAATGAGAAAAATGTCGACCCCAAGCAACTCTACGCGTCTGTCAGCGGTTTCTGCTGTGCCGGTGTTCCGGCCGAAGTCCATCAAACCACCTGGGCAACCGAACTGGCGTTAAGGTTCATTGACGAGAAACGGAGCCAGCCGTGGCTGCTTTCGATCAATGTTTTCGATCCGCATCCACCCTTCGACCCACCCCGGTCTCATCTTGATCGGTACGATGCCTCCACGCTTCCACCGCCGCTGTTCCGTGAAACTGATCTGGAGCGCCAAAACGCGTTCCGCCACGTGTCACAGCAGTCGACTGTGGCTGTCGATCCAAACGGGTCGGATCCCGAGATTCTGCACGATGTCGCACAAGCCGACACCGCAATGATCCCACCAACAAATTTCGACGGTAGGCAGGTCAAGGCAGCATACTATGCGATGATCGAGCTGATAGACGAGCAATTCGGCCGGATCGTGGAACATCTGGAATCGACCGGACAACTGGAAAACACCCTGATCGTCTTTCATAGCGACCACGGCGAACTGCTAGGCGACCATGGTCTGCTCTATAAGGGCTGCCGGTTTTTCGAGGGCCTTGTCCACGTTCCGCTGATGTTCATGTGGAAAGGCCGCTTCGTCGAAGACCTTGAAAGCGATGCACTCGTCGAACTGGTCGATATAGCTCCCACCTTGCTGGAGGCTGCCGGCTGCGAAGTGCCGGACTCGATGCAAGGCCAGTCCCTGATGGGAATTCTGACGGGCCAAAAACAACCGGATTATCACAAATCCATCGTTGTCTCTGAATTCAACGACGCGCTCGGATCGGCGAAAGAGTACCAGCCGACCCACGCCACGATGAGTTTCGACGGACGTATGAAAGTCATCGTCTATCACGACCTGAATCTAGGAGAAATCTTCGATTTGGAGAAAGATCCGGGCGAGTTCTCGAACCTTTGGGACTCACCGGAACTAACGGACGTAAAGCCTGAACTTCTGGTGAGGCATATGGACGCCGTTATGGCAACCAGTTGGGCGGGGATTGAACGCGTCGGGCGGTTTTGAACGGCATCGACAGACACTGAAGGGAGAAGGACGAGCGGTGGCTTTCCGGCGCTCGACACTCAGGGAGGAAATAAGATGAAAATTCGAAATTCGCTAACTGGTGCGTATGGACTACGATTAAGCATCCATGACTGCGTCGTTGCCCTGATTCTGGCGGTAGCTGCATTCACATTGGTCGGGGCATCAGTTGCCCGGGCAGACGATGTATGCCCAAAATACGGCGGCACATTCAAGACAGTCGACATCTCTTACTCAAATCTGGACCCCTCGCAAGTCGCCAACCCTCAGTACTATATGCGGCTTCTCTATGACGGTTTGCTGGATTTCGATCACGATTTGAACGTTGTTCCCGGTCTCGCCCTGGATCTGCCCACCAGTGACGGCGAACGCTATGTGTTCAAGCTCCGCGACGACGTGAAATTTCATGACGGAACCGACTTCAATGCCGAAGCGGTCAAATTCAATGTCGAACGTCTGATTGCCGGCGAAGTGCGGTCACCTCTCACCGGTTACTGGAAGAAACAGCTGAAGTCGGTGGAAGTCATCGATGAATATACCGTTGCTTTCGTGCCCGCTGGAGAATGGCCGACCATGCTCTGGGACTTTGCGAGTTCGCTGCGGTTTGCGTCTCCGACCGCTGTCAATGAACTGGGTGTGGATCACGGCCTGAAAGGAGCCGTTGGCACCGGCCCGTTCATGTTCAAATCGTTCGAACCGAAGAACCTCATGATCCTCGAGCGCAATCCGAATTACTACAAGGCCGGTCTACCTTGTCTCGATGGTATTCAGGCCCGCGTGATAAAGTCCGGAAGCGTTCGTGCCTTGTCGCTGATCAAGGGTGACCTCGACATGATCAACACCTTTCCGGAGACCCAGTTTCCCCAGTTCCAAGGGTCCGGCGTCATCGTTGACGAAGGCAAGTCATCAACACTTACTGTGCTTGCGGTAAACACAAAGAATTCTGCTCTGGCGGACCTGCGCATTCGGCAGGCTATTCAGCACGCCGTCGACGGCAAGGAACTTATCGACAACGTCTATGCCGGTATGGGCGAGGAAATCGTAAGTATTTTCCCGTCTTGGCATCCTGCCTTCACTGTTGCCGAAGAGTTGTCTCCAGTACGACAGGACGTGGAGAAGGCAAAAGCTCTCCTTGCTGATGCGGGATATGGACCCGGTGGCAAGAAGCTGACGCTTCAGCTGCTGACGGGATCCGGTGGTGCGCATACGCAACGTGCAATCCTGCTGCAGGCACAGCTCGCCAACATAGGCATAGACTTGAAGGTTAAGAGCGTCGCGTATTCGCAAGTCCTTACTGATTTGCAGTCTGGAAACTACGAACTGATCCTATGGCAGATGCTGGGGGGCCCGGCCATTATCGACTATGCATGGAATCTCTATGGGTCTGGCGGCCCGAACAACTTCACTTTCTACAACGAGGAAGGCGGGTATCAGAACCCGCGCGCTGAAGAACTAGCGCTGGAGATTGCAAAGTCAAATGATCCAAACGAGGTTCGTGCCCAGATCACCGAACTTCAGGATACCGTCTTCAACGACGTACCGCTCATCTTCCTGAACTGGCGCAATCATCGTACAGCCCGAACAACTTCCGTCAAAGATCTGGAGACGGCCAAGCTGAAGGGCATGGAGGATCTTCGCGAAGTCTGGCTTGACAGGTAGCATTCGACGGCGGCCGGTTTCCAATTGCCGGCCGCATACCGTAAATCATCCCGTTGAAGGGCATCGCCACCCATGTTCTTTAAATTTGTTATCCGAAGGGTCCTGTTTTCCATTCCCACGATTGTCGGGATTGTCACGTTGGCCTTCCTGCTCGGAAAACTGATCCCGGGCGATCCGGCAGTCGCGGCTTTGGGACTTGACCTCGACGGCGCCTCTACCGTGTCGCAGGAGGAACTGGAACGTGTTCGAACCGAACTCGGTTTGGATCGACCGGTGATCGTTCAGTATATGTCCTGGTTCGGAGATGCGCTTCAGGGCGACCTTGGCAGATCCTCGGTCAATCGTGAGTCAGTTACGGCGCTAATCTTGCGCGCTTTCCCGAACACGATGTTTCTGCTTCTCACGACAATTTCCACGGCCGCACTGATCGGGATCTCACTTGGCGTCTTTTCGGCTCTCCATCGCGGCAAATCCGCTGACCTGGTTGCAAGGCTGGTCACCATTGTCGGCGTCAGTACTCCTCCGTTCTGGTTGGCTCTGGTTCTCATTCTCGTATTCGCGTTCAATCTGAACCTGTTCCCCATGAACGGTTCGGTTGCCGAGCACGGATGGACCGCGCTGGTGCTGCCCACGGCGTCAATCGCCCTTCAACCGGCTGCGCTGATAGCACGCATGAGCCGCTCAAGCATGCTGGAGGTACTCTCGCAAGATATGATCCGCACAGCAGCGGCAAAGGGGCTTGGCCGCTGGACTATCATCCTGCGGCACGGACTTCCCAACGCCTTGAGCCCGGTTATCACCGTGATCGGATTTCAGTTTGCCAATCTGATGGGCGGCGCAGTTGCCATCGAAGTCCTGTTCGGCATGCCTGGACTTGGAAGCCTATTGATCAACGCAATCTTCGAAAATGACCTGAAAGTCATACAAGGTGTGGTGGTGATCGTCGGAATTACATTCGCCCTCACCAATCTTGCTGTCGACCTGCTTTATTCCGTAATCGATCCGAGGATCAAGCTATGACGATTTCATCCGCTGTGGCAGGCCACGGTCAAAGTACGTCTCCGAGTCTCAGGTCCCGGTTCGCAAAGAACTTCGCTCGATTTTTGAGCAGCCCTTTGAACTGCTTCAGCCTTGGCCTGACCACGCTTCTCTTTCTGCTGGCACTGCTGGCCCCGATTATCGCCCCATACCCTTATGAGCAAATCAACCCCGCCAACAGCCTGTCTCCGCCCACCTGGGAACACATTATGGGAACGGATCAGGTCGGACGAGATATCTTTTCCCGTGTCCTCTACGGTGCGAGGATCTCACTTTCCATGGCGGTCATGACCATAATCGTCGGCCTGGCTTCGGGCGTGTTCGTGGGGGCGGTCTCCGGCTATCTCGGCGGCGTCGCAGATGAGGTCATCATGCGGGTAGTTGAGGTCTTTATGTCGATCCCGGGCATCATACTCGCACTGGCTCTCGTCGCAGTGCTTGGTCCCAGCCCTCTTTTCATCGTCCTTGCGCTTTCCATCCGCCGGATAACACAGTTTGCCCGCGTGACGCGTGGCGCTGTCCTGGGGGTAAAAGCTCTCGACTACGTGGCGGCGTGCCGAGTGATCGGCATGAGCAACGTGAGAATTCTCTTCTTTCACGTCCTGCCCAACTGCATTGGTCCGATTATCGTCCTTGCGACCGTATTGATGGGCAATGTCATATTGCTGGAATCGACGCTGAGTTTTCTCGGGCTTGGTATTCAGGAGCCGACCCCGAGTTGGGGAACCATGATCGCAGCCGGCAACGAACTACTGACTTTCGCGCCTTGGCTGTCGCTGTTTCCCGGAGGGTTTCTTTTTCTGACGATGCTCGCTTTCAACCTTCTCGGAGACGGTGTGAGGGATTACCTCGATCCCCGCGGAGCAAGCGTGATCTAATGCGGACAAGTAAAAATGGAAATGAATAAACCAATCCTTCAGCTTCAGGGGCTTCGAACCGAGTTCAAGACCGGTTCCGGTTGGGTCACGGCAGTGGACGACCTGAGTTACAGCGTGAACCCCGGCGAGACTCTTGGAATCGTCGGTGAATCGGGATGCGGCAAAAGCGTTTCTTCCCTTTGCGTTCTGAGGCTGCTGCCGGAACCCCCGGGGCGAATTTCCGGCGGGGAAATCTGGTACGGCGGGGAGGATCTTACAAAGGTTGCCGAGACAAGGATCCGGGATATCCGGGGGAACGAGATCGCCATGGTTTTTCAGGAGCCCATGACGACACTCAATCCGCTTATGACAATCGGTACGCAGCTTTGCGAGCCCATCATGAAACATCAGGGGCTGAGTAGAAAAGACGCTATGCAACGGGCTCATGAGCTTCTGCAGCTCGTCCGGATACCCGATGCGAAGCACTGGCTGAAAGGATATCCTCACGAGATGTCCGGCGGGATGCGCCAGCGCGTGGTCATCGCGATGGCGCTGGCCTGCTCGCCCAAAGTCCTGATTGCTGATGAGCCGACCACGGCACTTGATGTCACGATACAGGCGCAAATACTTGCCCTCCTGAAGGAACTGCAAGACAGGCTCGGCATGGCGGTGATCATGGTCACGCACGATCTCGGCGTGATTGCCGAGGTCGCCGATCGTGTCGTGGTTATGTATGCCGGCAGCAAAGTCGAGGAAGCCACTGTCGAAGATTTATTCGCAAGACCCCGGCATCCATATACGCATGGCCTTTTTCGGGCGATCCCTGACATTGACAGCATTACTTCGAGCGAAGGTGCCCCCACCAGGCTTGAAGAGATCCCGGGCATGGTTCCGGCGCTGGACGCCATGCCCTCCGGCTGCCCTTTCTCCACTCGTTGCCCATTTGTCATCGAACGCTGCCTCGCGGAACGGCCAATCCTGGAGGAAAAAGCCCCCGGACATTTCGCAGCTTGTTTCAGGGAACTGTCATGAACGTTGTTCTGCAAGAACCTCCGCTGCTGGAGGTCATCGATCTGAAAACCCATTTTCCAATTCGCGAAGGTCTGTTGGGCAACACAACGGGCCACGTCCATGCCGTGAACGGTGTCTCTTTTACACTCGGCAAGAACGAAACCCTTGGCTTGGTCGGCGAAAGCGGCTCCGGCAAGTCAACGCTCGGGAAATCGATCCTGCGGCTGGTGGAACCGACGAGCGGCGATGTCAGACTTCAGGGAGAGAGCATTGTCCGATTGTCGAAGAAGCAAATGTTCCGCCATCGCCGTCAGGCACAGATGGTCTTTCAGGATCCGTACTCGTCTTTGAACCCGCGAATCCCCGTAGGGCGGATCGTAGCTGAAGCAATGTCCGTGCACGGCCTGGCGCCGGCTGCCGAGATCCGCGAAAGGGTAGAGGAACTCTTTGGACGTGTCGGCCTCCGGCCGGCTCAAACTCTGTGTTATGCAAACGAGTTTTCTGGAGGCCAGAGACAACGCATCGGGATTGCGCGCGCCTTGGCGCTGAATCCCAGCTTGATTATCGCGGATGAACCGGTTTCGGCCCTCGATGTTTCTGTTCAGGCTCAGGTGATCAACTTGATGATGGACCTGCAGCAGGAATTCGGCCTGTCTTATCTTTTCATTGCACACGATCTGGCAGTGGTTGCGCAGATTTCTCGACGGATCGCTGTCATGTATCTCGGCCGGCTGATGGAATTGGCGGATAGGAATGAACTGTTCCGGAATGCGCAGCACCCATACACCGAAGCATTGCTAGCCGCTATTCCGATTGCCAATCCCTCGAAAACACGTGCACCTGGAAAGGTATTGCAAGGGGACATTCCAAGTCCCCGGAAATTGCCGTCGGGCTGCGTGTTCCATGCAAGATGCCCCATTGCAGTGGAGCGCTGCAAAGTCGAAGTTCCTGAGTTTCGTGAAATCGGTTCAGGTCATTCCGTGGCGTGCCATCTGAGAGGCTGAAACCAAGTCATTGAAACGGTACGTATCGAGATCCACCTGGCGGGCATTCAACCTGTATTCAACTGAACCTTTTTGCGAAAGGACACGCGATGGCCGCAAGAAATAACACAATGAGCTGTGCAATTTGCCTCGAGCCTGGCAAATTGGCACTACAATCCAGACCTCTCCCGACAGAAGCCAACGATGGATGGTTACTTGTCGATATTGCCGCAGTCGGCATCTGCGGAACCGACTACCATATCTTCCAGGGTAAACATCCTTTTCTCGCCTACCCGAGGGTAATCGGACATGAATTGTCGGGCACGATCGCCTCGGGGCCACGGGCCGGTGAGTTGGTGGTGGTGAATCCATACTTGTCGTGCGGAACCTGCAGGGCCTGCGGACGCGGAAATCCCAATTGCTGCTCGCACATCGAGGTTCTTGGCGTCCATCGGGACGGCGGCATGTGCGCCCGCATAGCCGTTCCCGAACAGAATCTTTATCCTGCGGCGGGCTTGACGCCCCAACA
>NZ_JAILWL010000292.1 GCF_025698965.1 Roseibium sp. | reverse complement strand
AGCCCCAAGGACACGTTCCGCAACAACCGTTTTGAAGGCCTTAGATTTGCCATTCATTACATGCACGGCAATGGCGGTGTCATTGAAGGCAATGTATCTGAAGGCAACGACATCGGCTTTGCGCTGATGTTCTCTGATCGTCTTTTTGTCCGGGACAATGTCTCCATCGGTGACCGCAATCACGGCCTTATGCTGAACTACGCCAATCGCGCAAGGATCACCGGCAACCAGGTGTCCGGTGGTGGCGAAAAGTGTCTGTTCATGTACAACGCCAATAAAAACAAGGTTGAGGACAACCGGTTCGAAGGATGTCCGATCGGCGTTCACTTTACTGCCGGTTCCGCAAACAATCATTTTCAGGGCAACGCATTCATTCGCAACAAGACCCAGGTCAAATATGTCGGCAGCCGCGTGCTCGATTGGAGCACGGATGGTCGCGGCAATTTCTGGAGTGACCACGCGGCTTTTGACATGAACGGTGACGGCCTGGCCGATACCGCATATCGACCGAATGATCTCGTTGACCAGGTTCTGTGGACCCAACCTTCCGCCAAGCTTCTTGTCGGCAGTCCGGCGGTGCAATTGCTGCGCTGGACCCAGTCCCAGTTTCCGGCACTGTTGCCCGGCGGGATCGTCGACAATGCCCCCCTAATGCATCCACCTGTTCGGCCGATGCCAAATTCAGGAGTTCAGGGATGACGAATTCCACGCTTGCTGTACGCGCCGTCAGCAAAAACTTTTCCAGCCACAAGGCCGTCGATCAGGTGTCCTTTAACCTGGAACCCGGAGAGCGTGTCGCTCTTCTTGGGCACAATGGTGCGGGAAAAACCACGCTCTTTAAAATGATCCTCGGGTTTTTGAAGCGGGACGACGGCGACATTTCGGTGTTGAGTGCTGCCCCGGGCAGCAACAATGCCCGAAAAGCCACGGCATACCTACCCGAATCGGTCGCGTTTCCGGCAGCCCTGACAGGTGAGGAAATCCTGAAGTTCTATGCCCGGCTAAAAGGGCAAAAACCCAAGGAAGCTCTTCCTCTTCTGGAAAAGGTCGGTTTGACTGATGCCGCCAGAAGGCGTGTTGGAACGTATTCCAAAGGTATGCGGCAGCGGCTCGGTCTCGCGCAAGCTCTGATCGGTCAGCCAAGGCTCGTGTTGCTCGATGAGCCAACGACGGGTCTGGATCCGATTTCCCGCCAGAATGTCTATGAACTGATCGGTGAACTTGCTCAAAAGGGCGCAACGGTTCTGCTTTCTTCACACGCTCTGACGGAACTTGAGGCCCGCACCGATCGCATCCTGATCATGTCCAGGGGAAAGCTGGTCGCAGATGATGCGCTATCCGAACTGCGTGCACAGGCTGGTCTTCCGATCCGGTTGAAAGTCTGGACGAAACCGGATGCGGTTCAGGAAGTTGCCGACCAGTTGGGTGGTGGCCGGATGAATGGCCGATCGGTTGAATTCGATTGTGACTTTGAGGAAAAGGTCAAAGCACTCTCCGCCATCAGCGCATTGGGTAATCTGGTCGAGGATGTCGATGTCCACGCGCCGAGCCTTGATGATGTTTACCGGCATTTTTCGAATGCCGCACAGAAGGAGGCTTGAACCATGCTCTCCCGTGTTCTGACTGTCGCCGCGCAGGAAATTCGGATCGGGATCCGCAACAGGTGGATCCTGCTGGCAACCGTTATCCTCGCGGTATTCTCCCTCGCACTTGCCCTTCTTGGGTCCGCTCCTGCCGGAACGCTCGGCGTCGATCGCCTGACGATTACGGTGGCCTCCTTGGCGAGCCTGTCGGTCTATCTGGTCCCGCTCATCGCTCTGCTGCTGGCATTCGATGCGGTCTGCGGTGAGGTTGAGCGCGGCACTCTTCTTATGACCTTTTCCTGTCCGATCTCCCGCTCGGAGTTTCTGATCGGCAAGGCGCTGGGCCATACGCTGGTGCTGACCTTTGCCCTTGTCATCGGCTATGGACTGACCGCCGGATTATTGGTGGTGACGGGCGGTGGGTCGATGACCGGGCTGATCGATTTTTCCCGGTTGATTGCAACATCAATCCTGCTCGGTATCTGCTTTCTGGCCATTGGCTATGTTCTCAGCTCCCTGACACGTCAGTCAGGAACTGCTGCCGCCGCAGCGATTGCAGCCTGGCTCCTTCTGGTCGTTTTGTACGACTTGGCGCTTCTGGGTGCGCTTGTTGCCAATCCAAGTGGCGTCTTTGCTTCCGACGTCTTTCCTTACGCGGTTCTGCTGAACCCGGCCGATGCGTTCCGTCTCTTCAATCTGGCGGCCCTTGGCGCAAGTGACCTTGTCGGCGGCATGGCCGGCGTGTCCGAAACGTTGCCTTTCAGTCCGGCTTTGGCGCTGGTCTCTCTCCTGGCTTTTGCCGCCGGTCTTCTCAGCCTCTCCGCTCTTCTTATCCGGAGAATGACGCCATGAAACGACATCTAGTTATGCTGTTTGCACTCGGCCTTCTGACAGCCTGTCAGGAAGAAACGCAGATCGCAAAGCCCGACCCAATGGCGTTGACGCCGGAAGCAGCGGGTTTCTACTGCCAGATGACTGTGCTGGAACACACCGGGCCCAAGGCGCAAATACACCTGACCGGTAATCCGTTTCCCTTCTGGTTCACGCAGGTTCGCGATGCGGTTGCCTTCAGGCATAGTCCGGAAGAACCCAAGAACATCGCCGCGATTTATGTGAACGACATGGATAAGGCTGTGAGTTGGGACGAGCCCGGTTTTGAAAACTGGATCGATGCGGAGGCTGCCTGGTTCGTTGTCGGCAGCACTCAGGTTGGCGGCATGGGTGCCCCGGAGGCGATTCCCTTTGGCACCGAAGCCGGTGCAAACGCGTTTGCAGCAGAGAACGGCGGCAGCGTTCTGCGCTTCGCCGATATCCCGGTGGATTATGTCCTGGCTCCGGTTGACCTTTCTTCAGCATCACACGTGAAGGCCGATGAAGTCTATGGAGCGAAACAATGAACCGAACCCAGCTTCAGGGACCGAAAGTAAACCGGCGGCGGTTCGTCAAGATCTGCGCGGCAGCCGCTGCAGGACTGGCGCTCACGCCGGGTCTCACAAACGCGCAGCCAATTCTGCATCGCTGGCGTGGAGTGGCGCTCGGCGCCAAGGCGGAAATCAACCTGCTCCATGAAGACCGCGACAAGGCGCAGGAGCTGTTCCGGCTGGTTGAGACAGAGATCCGACGCCTCGAAGCCGTCTTCAGTCTTTACCGCGAGGACAGCGAGCTTGCCCGGTTGAACCGGGACGGACGCCTGACGGCACCGTCGCTTGACATGATCAACCTTCTTGGCCTGTCGCAGCGTATCCATGTTGTGACCGAAGGTGCGTTCGATCCGAGCGTCCAACCACTTTGGGATTTTTATGCCCGTCAGGCGAGCGAGGAGAAGGCAGTCAAAAGCAGCGCCCTGGACGCGGTCGTAAGACGCACAGGTTTCCGGCATGTCGTCTATGAACCCGGCTTTGTTGAATTCGGGCGTGAAGGAATGGCGCTTACCCTGAACGGCATTGCCCAAGGTTATATCACCGACAGGGTTGCCGCTCTGCTTGCCGCAAGAGGTTGCGTGGATATGGCGGTTGATCTTGGTGAGATCTCCGCCTCGGGCAATGGAATCGGGTCAGAAGTTTCGGGCCGGAAAGGCTGGGCGGTCACACTCCGACCGGACCCGGAGGTCCCGGACGTCGAGACGAAGATTGAGATAGTCGACGCGGCGGTCGCAAGCTCGGCCAGAAAAGGCACTACTTTCGATCAGGCCGGTACGGTCTCGCACATTCTGGATCCAAGAACCGGGCTGCCGGTTCAAAGCGATCTGACCGCAGCAAGCGTTGTCGCCCGTACTGCCGCCTATGCTGACGGTCTGTCCACTGCGGCGCTCGTCTGTGGTGAAAAGGTTCTTTCATCGGCTCTCGCACATGTACCCGGATCTCAGGCGTTTGTTCTGAGGGAAGACGGAAAGTCAGGCTGGCTCGGTTAACTGCACGATGCGCCGGAAATCGGATCAGGAGGCTGTGGAAGGTACGCGTGATGCAACGTCCGTCGTCGGGACATCCGTGCGCCATCCGGAATGCATTGCCGGATCAACCGTCATTGGGTCGCCGACGTCCCTGAATGGGAAAAGAAGAACGCTGCTGCCTCGCTGACGGAGCAATTTGATTTGTCAATTCAAACGCGTCTGAAATGCGATGGCGCTACGCGCTTCGTTCTTTCTGAGCGAGACGGGACTGAAGCTTCAAATTGATTTCCTGCCATTCCCGAACCCTGTTTTCCAGGCGCTTGAACTCAATGTCCTGAGCCGCATTCTTGAGCTTGAGATCCTGAATGGTGTTTTCAAGCAGCGTGATGCGGACCAGGAGCTTTTCAACGGTCAGGGCGTTTTGATAATCGAGAGAGGAATTGGATGCCATGGGGGCGTCGGCACACTCTTGTTTGCAAAAAAGATCAAAAAAAGCCTCGCAAATCTGCTTGCGGGAAGATTCACGAGGCCAGTCGGTTGGTAAGGTTTCGCAACCGTCAGTGTTCATATCGCTACGTAATACGGGTGTAAATATTACGGATGAAAGATGTATACATTGTCCTGACACATCGTGACATTTCTACCCGCAATCAGGTCAATCCGATGGTCTGGATTACCTTGAGTTGCGCAAATATTGCCCTGGGAAGCCGGTATTGGTCTCACGCTCCTGTCGTGACCTCCGAAACGGGTGTTTCCGGTCGCCTGAAAGTGCCTCGACAAGTAGCCTGAAATATGTGTTCGTCGATCGGAAACCCTGACAGCTCCAGATCTCAACGATCACCAAAGCGCATCCAATCTTATGAAGGGTGACCTAGTTCGCGGAAGTCCGCTTTCCTTCCGCCTCATCCATGAGACCGCGGACCCATTTCGCAGCCCACCAGGTTGCCGGGAGACCGAGCGGCAGGCTTAACCAGATGGCTGTCACCGGTGGAATGGCAGGAAACCCGAGGGCGATGCCGATCAAACCAAGCAGGAACAGGTTGATGGCGACCGCACCGGCGGTAAACGGATAGAGCACGATGGCCAGTTTCCTGACCGACCATGATGTTTCAGGCTGTGTCATGCCGCCAGGCTCCTGTTATCTGCGAGCTTCAGGCTTTGCGCGATCAGTTCGGGGATAAACCAGGCCTGTCCGAGACAGGGAAGCTGAACGCCCTGAAATTCGGCGCGTTTTAAAGCCTGAGGAACATCTTCTTTCACGTGTCCGCCCGGCGTCGCGAAGAAAGGCAGGGCAAGTGTTTTCGGGCCACACTCTGCGGCAACCGACGCAAGATCGGGGTCCTGTTCCAGATAGCCGATCCGAATATGGCTCGCCGGCAAAATTTCTTTCATTGCTGCGACGAAGTTCTCGCAACTCTCTGCTGCGGCATTCCCCGTTGCCGACCCGTGTGCGGCAATGAGAATTTCGCATTCATCCAATGACCAGTTTCGCCGTTCTGCTGCCCTTGAGAGCAGACGAAGCGCCGATCTTGGCAGTTCCTGAAGCGCACCCAGGGGCGCAAGCTGCCGGCAACTTGAATTCCCCAGGCGATCAGGAAGAGCCTTTCTGGTGAACCAGCCTTCCGCCATGAACACGGGAAAGATCAGTGGCTCGTTTTGACAACTCGATAGAACACGTTCCAGGGCGCCTGGAGTTGCCAGCGTGGCGGCTCGCACCGACCAGTCGGGAAGCCGTCGCGCAACCTGATTGGCCAATTCCCGTACATGGTCTTCACCAGCCTGGGGTTTGGATGGTTGCCCGTGTGAGACGATAACCGCCTCAGTGACTGGTCCCCTCCGAAAACGTGATCTTGTTCCAGACATTGTACTTTCCTGAGGGTTTGCGCATGGGCAGACGGCGGACTTCTTCCAGAGTTTTCGCGTCGTAAACAATCACTGCGCCATCGTCCTCCCAAACAGAGACGAGGGCATAGCGACCGTCGCGCGTGAACTCGACATGGGCAACGGTCGCATCTTCAACCGGACGCAGGGTCTTGACGATCTCAAGGCTCTCCTTGTCGATGACGTGCATGACATCCCTGTTCGGTCCGAAGAACACATCGACCCAAACGTAAGGTGAGTTTTCATGACTGCGCATGAAGAAGCCGGGGCCGAGCGTGTCGATCCGTTTGATCGTCTTCCAGGTATTCATGTCGATGACGGAGACCGTACCGTCCTTGAGGTGAGGCGTTGCCATCACGGTCGTGTCGCCATACGTCCAGGTGATACCGGACCCAAGATGTGGCATGCCCGGCAGGTCCAGGTCGGCAGTCTTTTGACCGATCACAAGGTCGATGACCTGTCCGCCTTCGCCGCCGCGTGATGCACCCATGACATATTCATAGCTCTGGTCGAAGAAGAAATCGTCCAGGTAGTCAGGCGTCGTTATCTTGCGAATCGGGAACGGGTTTGTATGCGGTGCCGGTCCTTCGACCCGCCAGTCATGGGCGAAACCGAAATGTGGTGGATTGGGACCGTAGAAAACCTCCCAGATCTCGGGCACATCCTTCAAAGCCAACACGAAGCTTTTGCGAGGCGGCGCCTGATATACGGCTGAGATCCGGCTTGGCGTTCCGTCCTTGCCTTTGACCTCCTGAACCTTTGCCACGCTGAGATCTTCCGTCGACAGGATCGTCAGCGAATTCGGCAGGTAATTGGCCACCGCCAGCCAGGTGCCATCGTGGCTGATCGCGATGTTGCGGCTGTTGAGGCCTGCCCGAACACGCCCGACCTCCTGAAGGGAGTAAAGGTCGTATTTCTGGACCCAACCGTCACGGGACATGATGTAAACATATCTGCCGTCGGGGCTGAATTTCGGGCCACCATGCACGGCGAACGGTGTTGCGAACCTGTCGAGCGTTTCAAACGTGTCGCCGTCGAGCACGCTGACATGGTGGTCGCCGGTTTCGACTACCAGGGTGATATTCATGGGATCCGACGACCAGACCGGATTGTCGGCCGGCTTGTATTCCTCGTTGAGTAGGCGGCTCGCCATGATTTCTGCCTCACCCCAGGGTGGGATGTCGGCCAGGGGCTGTTTCAGGTAGGCGGTCAGCTCTTCAATCTGTTGCTCGGACAGGATTTCCTTGAAGGCCGGCATCTGCGTTGCGGTTCGACCCTCCCGGATGACCGAGACGAGATTGGGGCCACGCATTCGTCCCAACGTCTGTGGAATTAGCGCAGGTCCCAACCCGCCCAGTCGTTCAGCACCATGACACTCCTGGCAATTGTCGGCATAGTCCTGCACCGGGTCCGCCATTGGTGAGGACGCCATAAGGGCAAGAGACAAAGCCGGGAACAGGATCCGGGTGCTAAGCGAAACGATGAACCGGGTCATGGCTCTTTCCTCGGAATGGAGTGACAGTAAGACGTTCCTGGGTGTGGTTGGAAATGCCGATTTCGCTGTCGCTCAAGTAACAGGCCGGGTCTTCGGCCCAGGGATCGCCTGTCAGCTGAAGTGCCCTGATCCGGGTATTGCCACCGCAGACATCCTGAAGCGCACATGCGCCGCATCTGCCTTTCAATGGTCTGGGCCGGGTTCTGAGACGGGCCAACATGGGATCCGAACCGGTCCAGAGGTCTGAAAATGCGGATGTCTTCACGCTGCCGATCGTATAGTCCGACCAGTAGGTATCAGGATGCACATTGCCGAGCGTATCGATATTGGCGACGCCGAGTCCGGATGAGTTGCCACCCCATGCACTGAGATGTGCGCGCACATGGTCGGCCTTTTCATCGCCAAAGGTCTTGCGGACCCAGTTCAGAAAATAGACTGCATCCGCGTCATTGTTGCCGGTTACAATATCCAGGTTTCTGCCACCGCTGACACCCTGCCAGGCGCGATCCATCAAGAGATCCATGGCCCAACGGGATCGCTTGTGCTCCGCGTCTTCTCCCCGGTGCTTGTCACCACGGCCGGCATAGACGAGATGAGAGAGGTAGAACTTGTCGACACCCTCGTCATCGCACAGGCGCAGGAGGTCCGGCAGGTGAGTGTGGTTTCCTTCGGTCAGTGTGAAGCGCAACCCGACTTTGATGCCACGGGCCTTGCATTCGCGTACACCACGCAAGGCGGCAACATATGCGCCTTCAACACCGCGGAACCAGTCATTGGTCGCACCGATCCCGTCAATGGAAATGCCGACATAGTCGAAACCGATCTCTGCGACACGGTCGGCGATTTCGCATTGAAGTTTGGTTCCGTTGGTCGAAAGGGCAAGCATGCGCACCAATTGCCG
>NZ_JAILWL010000291.1 GCF_025698965.1 Roseibium sp. | reverse complement strand
ATCGCGACAAAGGCAACCATTACCCGCGATCCGAAGGGTAATCGCATCTTTGACAATTCAGCTGAGCACCTTGAAACAGAGCTGGACGCCTCGTTGCAACGACTTGGTCTGGAATATGTGGATCTGTTTTACGCTCATCGCCGAGATAGGCGTTTCACGCCTGAGGAAACGGCGGCAAATCTTGGTCGGCTCGTTGAAAAAGGCAAGGTCCGCGCGATTGGTCTTTCCGAAATAGCGCCCTCAACTTTGCGGCGTGCCATGAAAGTCTTTCCAATCGCTGCCGTTCAATCCGAGTATTCCCTCTCCACGCGCTTTCCTGATCTTGGGCTGGTCCAGACCTGTGCTGAGCTTGGTGTCGCCATGGTAGCCTTCTCGCCTGTCGGCCGTTCGCTTTTGACGGACAACCCGATCCCGCGCGACCGGCTCGCAAATCTGCCTTTCCTTGGTGGCAATCCGCGTTTCATGGAGCCGAACTTGACCGAAAACCTGCGCATCACGGAAGGTTTTCGAACTCTCGCAGTGGAGATGGGCACGACGGCAGCTGGACTGGCGAATGCCTGGCTTTTGAGCCGTGGGCCTCAGGTGATCCCGATACCGGGTACGCGGTCAGTGGATCACTTGCGCGAGTGCGTCTCGGGGGCAGCATTGAACCTCACGGAAACGGATCTCAAACGCATTGAAACCGTGCTTCCCGTTGGCTGGGCACACGGGGATCGCTACTCTGAGGAGCAATGGAACGGACCGGAGCGGTATTGTTGAAGGAAACACGTCATTAACGATTTGGTGGCTGATGGTGATTGATATTCACGCCTTCAACCCACCTGAAAACTAGTGACCATCGTAAACAAAGCGCTCGGTTTCTGCGTCGAAATGCAATTCGTAAATATCCCACTTTTGCGATGCAGACCGAGCTTCTTCCAATTTCTGCGCAATGATGACCCTGTCCTCGGTCGCCCGAAGAGTAATCATTCCGTAGACAGCAACGTTGCGGTCCCGCTTGTTCTCGAGACTGGCTTCGAGTGCAGCTTTCTTCTTCTTGTCTGTTTCCGCTTCAATCTGAAGTGTGATTCCACGAAGCGCGAGATAGTTTTTCAGTTGCGGTGTGAATTCATTGGTGCTGCGTGCAAGTTCCGTTGAAAAAATCAAAGGCCGTTTGCTGCGCCCCATCTTCCCATATGCGCCAAGGGCATCCGGTCGCGGATGACTATGTGTTTCCTTGTCCCCGCTTGAAATGACGGTCGCGATGGAATTCACTGAACGGATAAAACTGTCGATGATGTGTTGACTGCCGTGATGACAGGCTTTCGCAACATCTACTCCAAAGATCTCGCGCCCCTTGTTTTCCAGGATTTCAAACTCCGCAACGGCATCGTTTAGTTTTTTTTGATCGGCAGCTTTCAGCGGTTGATTCTTTTTCTTCAGCCGTTGGATGACCTTTTCCAGTTGCTCCGGTGAACTTTTGGTACCGGCATAGGATTGAAGCAAAAAATTCTGCGATTTGCTGTTCAGATCGCCTCCCAGCAGGAGTGTCAAATTGCCAAATCCTGCCTTGAAAATGACACTGTGGCCGTTCTTCGTTTCCCCTTCGTTGCCAAGGAGACGTAAGCATCTGCGGGACTTTCCCTTGAATTCTTGAGTTTCGACGATCGGGCCGAGTATCTGCATCGACAATGGAGAGTTTTCATCGAACGGGCCAAGATAGACCTTCTTGTGCAAGCTCTCCATCGAGACGCCCACCGCTGATATCCTGGCTGCGGGCGTGTTCGTCAACAATGCCCGAAATGTCGACATCAGCACTTTACGCGTCTTCGGAAAGGACCGCACCAGTTTCTTGAGTGCAGTCGAAGAGCCAACGTAGTCATAGAGGTATTTTCGACCGTCTGCCTTGAAGTTCCCCCCAAGGTCCCACGGGTATTCAACCCCGGGGATCTTTTTTTCCTTCGGTCTTTCCACGATGCCATTGTGAAAGACCTTGTCAAAAGAGAGTTTCGGGTTTTCGAAAATCTCCTCAAATCCACCATAGTGGTCCTCATCCGGGTGAGACATCACCACATATTCGATAAGCTTGGGACTTTTCGCGGGTTTATCGGGATCAAAGTCAGGTGCTCGTTTGACATTTCTGCCACGGAGATTGTATCGCCAGGACAAGAAGCGGACCATGTTGTCACCAATGCCCGCGTCAACAAGCATGATTTCATCGTCCGGCGTCACAATGTGACAACCATCCCCCTGACCAATATCGACAAAATTGACCTCAAGAGCTCGTTGTTTTTGAATTTCATCGAGCCGAAGCCATCCTTCATCACCACGACATCTGACCTTTGCAAAAGTCGCAGACCGATTGGCACCTTTCTTGGTTTTCCATTTGTGCACATGTGTCTCGCCAAGATATTTCAGCCAATCTCCCAACAATAAATGGTTCAGTTTCCCCGCACCGGTCTTGGTTTCTTTCAAGACAACAGAAGACTTGCTCACGAAGTAGCTGGATTGGTCAACAAGATCGGAAACTTTCAATGACATGATTTCCCCCCGGAAAACACTTTTGTTGTTTCAATAGATTTTCAGTTTGCCCGATAAAAAGTTGTACGGAGACTAGCTAAACCTTATGCGAGAACCTTCCCTAAAGGCAACCTCGGCAGGAAGGCTCTTCCTATCGCACCTGGCATCGCCGAATGTCGGCCCAGGCCGGACTGGAACGGGCACACAAGAGCACCGAAACCTGAACACGACCTCCCGTGATCGGTCGGTCGGCGTTTTTGTTCCAGGCGGCTGCGTTGGGTATCGAAGCCGACGACGGGTTTCTCTCCTGTGGCCACCGCACTGCGGCGCCTCTGATAACAAACCACCTGACTATTTCATCAGATCACGAGTGGGTCTGCCGCAAGATCAACTCGGCGCCCAGTTGGACCCTCTCTCCAGGCTTTTCCGGATTGTCCAGCCGCTCAAGCAGCAGGCGGACAATTGTGGCGATCGTTTCATCAATTGGGTTTGTCGCCGTTGTCAGCTGATAGTTTGGCCAGCCGGACATCGAAATATTGTCAAACCCTGTGATCGCCAGCGTTTCCGGCACTGAGATGTTCAAAACATCTCTGGCAGCCGTGAGCGCGCCGAGAGCAACCTCGTCATTGGCGCACACAAGCGCGTCGAGATCATTGTTTTTAAGAAGGTCCGTCGCAATAGAAAGGCCACCGTCAAACGAAGGGTCAGCGGTACCATGAGCCATCAGTTGCAGTCCGGCTTCCTTCAATGCAGCTTCTGCTGCAACTGGTCTCTGGTTCTTGGCCGCAAAATTGGGAACCATATCCAGATAGCCGAACCTGCGCCGCCCGGAGGCAATCAACATGTCGACGAGCTGGTGCATTCCCTCGTAATTGCGGCAGGCAACACAATCAATATTGTCCGCTTCAACGATGCATCCGGAAAAGATCAGCGGAATGTTGAGCTTTGAACATGCCTCGACGATAAACGGCTCAACGCTGCCGGCGCGCACAATCATGGCGTCTACCGGAAACCCGAAAATGCCTTGCAGACTTGGTGTTTCGGCTATTTCATTGCCTTTCAGAACGATCGGGAACTTACCCTCGGCCAGAAGTGCACTCAGCAGTCCATCCAGGAGTTCCTGATCATAGATGCCCCTGTTCTGACCAGCCAGGATCGCAACAACGTTCGATGTTTTGGTTTGAAGTCCAGCAGCAAATAGATTGGGACGATAAGCCAGCTTTTCCGCCACCTGCAGAATGTGTTTCTTCTTGTGCTTGTCGAGATACGCCCCTTCGGTGAAAGCCCTTGAAACGGCAGACCGGGAAACGCCGGCCACCTTCGCGACATCCGCAGCTGTTACCCTGCGATTGGTCGGCGATCTGTTTTTGTCGGTCTCGCTCCCCATGACAGTGTCTCTGCTCCCCCTCGAGGCACGTCAGTCTTGTCGGGCGCCAAAATGCTTGCCCTATCTTAATTCGAACCGATCAATTCTCATTTGAGTTCGCCGGATTCTCCGTGGTGTCGAACTGCCGAATTGTCGTCGCATCAGGTGTTATCCGCATCAGCATGACATTTCAATTCCAACTTGTTGATCCAAAAAATCGGCAACCCAAGGAAGATTTGTATTTGATGCTAATCCACCCTCCGGGATCCAGTGCCATCACTGGAAGGCTCACCTAAGCTGACTTGGTGCTATGCCAGCTCAGGTTTCAAACAGCTTATGGGAAATCTCAAAGACACTGCCAGGGGTACTGGACCGACAACAGGCTCTGGCTTTTGCACACCGCATTCCACGTCTTTGCCGATTGCGAGCAAAATATTCTCTCCGCTGCCGATCTTTCGCTCTTTCTTCTCCTGCAAACGACACCACATTCTGTCATTAAGTTCCCCAACATCAAAAACTTGTCCAAAAGGTAAAAAAATGAGCTGGTTCAGGGCAATTGCCGCTGCCGCCGTGCTAAATGCGCTTTCGTTTTCGCCGTCGATCTCAGGTGAAAATCTCGACGCGATCCAATCCGCAGGTGTCATCAAGATCGGCACCGAAGGCACCTATGCGCCGTTCACCTATCATGACACTGAAGGCAAACTTGTCGGCTTCGACGTTGAAATCGGCCATGCGGTTGCCGAAAAACTCGGTGTCAAAGCCGAATTCGTGGAGGGTAAATGGGATGGTCTGATCGCCGGGCTTGATGTGAAACGCTACGATGCCGTGATCAATCAGGTCGGCATCACCGACGCCCGCAAACAAAAATACAATTTCTCAGACCCATATATCGTTTCCAAGGCCGTGCTGATCGTTCGTGCGAATAATGATGACATCAACGGCTTCGATGACCTGTCGGGGAAAAAGTCGGCTCAGTCCCTGACGAGCAATTTCGGCAAGATTGCCGAAGATGCGGGCGCAGAGTTGATCGGCACCGACGGCTTCGACCAATCCATCCAACTTGTGCTGACACGCCGCGCTGATGCCACGATCAACGACAGCTTGTCTTATCTGGACTTCAAGAAGCAGAAGCCGGACGCGCCTGTGAAGGTCGTTGCTGAAAAGGCAGACGCGGATCATTCCGGTATTCTCGTGCGCAAGGGTGATCCGGAATTGGTCGAAGCCCTGAACTCGGCCCTTGCCGAGATCAAATCGGACGGTACCTATCAGGCGATTTCCGAAAAATATTTCGGTCAGGACGTATCCAACTGAGACCAATCCGGAACTGCCGGATCTGAATGACGGGATACATTCCCGGTTCGAACAAAACCTGCGCCGGGCATTCATGCCGGGCGCAAAATTTTTTGGAGCTTCACCGTGCCTCACTGGCTTCAACTGATGATCGATTCACTGCCGACACTTCTTTGGGCCGGCGTGAAGTTCACTGTACCGCTCACGCTTCTTTCCTTCGCCCTCGGGCTTGGCCTGGGTCTGGTAACGGCCGTAACCCGGCTGTTCGCTCCAATGCCGTTGGTTCTGGTCGCACGTTTTTACGTCTGGGTGTTTCGCGGAACGCCGCTTCTGGTTCAGCTGTTCGTGATCTTCTACGGTCTGCCCAGTATCGGCATCCTGCTTGATGCCTTCCCTGCCGCCCTGATCGGTTTCACCTTGAATGTCGGCGCCTATTCTTCCGAGATCATCCGCGCCGCGATTTCCTCGGTGCCGAAAGGCCAATGGGAAGCCGCATTTTCCACTGGCATGACCTGGCGCCAGGCGATGACACGCACAATCCTGCCGCAAGCCGGAAGAGTTGCAGTGCCGCCGCTCTCCAATACGTTCATTTCACTGGTCAAGGATACTTCACTCGCAGCTGCAATCACTGTGCCTGAACTGTTCCAGTCGGCTCAGCGCATTGTAGCCACAACATATGAACCGCTGATCCTCTACATCGAAGCGGCTCTGATTTACCTCGCAATGAGCTCAGTACTCGCCTGGTTGCAGGAGCGGTTGGAAATTCGCTTCGCACGCTATGGCGGCATGCTGGAGACAAGCCGATGATAGAACTCTCCAAAGTCGAGAAAAAGATCGGTGATGCACTGATCCTGGACGACATTTCGCTTCGTTTTCCGGAAGGTAGCGTGACGGCGCTCGTCGGCCCCTCCGGCGGCGGCAAGAGCACGCTTCTGCGCTCAATCAACCTGCTCGAGATTCCGACGTCCGGCAGCGTCCAGGTCGGCGACAACAGGGTCACGTTCACACCCGGAAACACGGTTTCACAGTCCGCAATTCAGAAGATCCGCTGCGAAACGGGCATGGTGTTTCAGAACTTCCAGCTGTTTCCGCATCGCACGGTGATCGAAAACGTCATGGAAGGTCTTCTTGTGGTTCAGAAATGGACGCGTAAGAAGGCAAGACAACGCGCCATGGATCTCCTCACCAAAGTTGGCATGGCACACAAGATCGACGCATGGCCCGCCAACTTGTCGGGAGGTCAGCAGCAACGCGTCGCTATCGCGCGTGCCCTCGCCCCGTCTCCGAAAGTCCTTCTGTGTGATGAACCAACCTCCGCACTCGATCCGGAACTGGCTGGCGAAGTGGTGGATGTTCTCGGACAGCTCGCCAACGAAGGAACGACGATGGTTATGGCAACACATGACCTCAGACTTGCCTCCCAGATCTCCAACCATGTCGTCTTTCTGGAAGCCGGCCAGGTGGTTGAAACCGGTGATGCCGAGGCCATCTTTCGCAACCCGCAACGGGAACGCACACGACGTTTCGTCTCGTCCATTAATGCGGCGCAAACGATGTAATCGCGCGCGAAAAGCCGAGTAGATCAGACGCAATCAAAGCCTGTCGTCGGCTCCAATTCCACAAACGATCGCTGAAGGTCGTTCCTTCGATCGTCGCTGGTTCATGCGCTCTTGAATCTGAAGTTCGGTCTGAGTGCGTTGAAAAACGAGACGAACTTCAGATTCGGGTGATTAGGTTTTCACATCCGCAACGGACTCGCGTTGCACAATTTCAGCATCAAGACGAAGCGTCTCGATGGGCTCCGCGCTATCAAGCTTGCCCATCAACGCCTTGGCAACATGCGTTCCCATTCTTGCAGTCGGCAAGCGGATTGTCGTCAGCGAAGGCACACTATGCGCTGCCCAATCGAGATCATCAAACCCCATCAGAGACAGATCCCCCGGAACTGAAATTCCGCGTCTGCCGGCTTCGAAAAGAACACCAAGCGCCAGGACATCGGAAAGGCAAAGGACTGCACTTGCGCCAGGGTGTTTCGAGGAGAAATAGTCTGCGGCCGACTTTGTGCCACCTGCGACATCGAGCGTCGTTTCCAACAATTGAACTTTGGCGCCTGTTTCACTGGCGCCAGTCATAACCCCTTCGATACGAAGCCGTGTACGGTCATTGTTCTGTTTGGGGCCATGAAGAACGAGCAGGTTCTTGTGACCAAGGGAAACGAGGAACCGCAATGCCTTTTGACCAAGGGCGGCATTGTCATACCCAATGGCCGGCAACCCGTTCTGCCCCTTGCAGACACTGGTGCAGATAACCGGAATTTTCCCTGCTGACAAAAATTCCAGCAAGGACACATTGTGGACAGCGCCGGAGAGGATCACGCCCTCAGCCCCCAGATCAATCAATTCACGCGCGCGACGCTCTTCTGTATCCGCATCCTCACCAGACGTGGCAATGACCAGCGCATAGCCTCGCCCGGCCAGTTCCTGTTCAATTGCATTCAGAAATCGTGCAAAAATAGAATGCGCCAGGGTCGGCACTACGGCACCAATCGTTTTGGTGCGCTGCGTTGCAAGGGCCCGAGCGGCAGGATTACGCGTGTACCCGGCCTTGTCGATTGCCTCTAACACCTGGCGGCGCGTTTCTGCATTCACGAGCGCTGAATTGTTCAGCACGCGAGAGATGGTTCCAGTCGAAAAACCGGTCATCTTGGCCAGTGCCCTGACACCCAGCTTCTTCGTGCCGGACGGATTTTCCATCCAATTTCTCCGTCTTTTCTGTTCCGACTCTATAGAACACCAAGGAAATTTATTACAGGTTATTGACAATTGGAACCGGTTCCAGTTCAATTTATGGAACCGGTTCCAATACACGCTACTCAAATCAGACGGAGCTGTGGGAATGCAGATCTATGCACCGGTATCAGGTGGATTGAATTCTAAGGGAGCACGTTATCCCGGTTTCGACCTCACAGGTCGAACGCAGCGGACTGAAATCCGATGTGGGGAAATGCGCCTCATTCACATCAAGGAAGGTGATCTCGTCACTCTGACCGACATTGATGGGGATGTGAACGCTTCGATCGCGGCCGTCACGCAAACCGGCAACGACGCGTTGGC
>NZ_JAILWL010000290.1 GCF_025698965.1 Roseibium sp. | reverse complement strand
GGAAGTGGAGTGGCCGAAGGTTGTGGCAAAGTAGAACTGGAGTTCACAATGAAATATCTCAAAACAATGGTCGCAGCGCTGTTGACAACCACCGGCATGACCGTTTCAGCAGCAGCGGACACGTCTGTCTGTCTCATTACAAAGGATGCAACCAACCCGTTCTTCGTGAAAATGGCTCAAGGCGCCTTTGCGAAGGCCGCGGAACTCGGCACCGAACTTCGCTCTTATGCGGGCAAGTTTGATGGTGACCACGAAACCCAGGTTGCAGCCATCGAAACCTGTGTTGCAGCCGGTGCCGGTGGAATTCTCCTGGTGGCATCGGACACCAAGGCAATCACTGCGTCGGTAAAGAAAGCGCGTGATGCCGGGCTGGTTGTCATCGCACTGGATACACCGCTCGATCCGATCGATGCAGCCGACATGACATTTGCAACCGACAATTTTCTTGCCGGCGAGCTGATTGGTAAATGGGCTGCCAAAACCATGGGGGACACTTCAACGGCCAAAATCGGTCTGTTGAATATCAATGTGTCGCAGCCGACGGTCGGTGTTTTGCGCAATCAGGGATTTCTGAAGGGTTTTGGAGTCGACATTGGAGACCCGTCAAAGTGGGGTGATGAATCCGATGCCCGTATCGTTGGTCATGAATTGTCCAATGGCAATGCGGAAGGAGGCCGGAAGGGTATGGAAAACCTTCTGGCAATCGACCCCGAAGTCAACGTTGTCTACACAATCAATGAGCCTGCGGCTGCTGGTGCTTATGAAGCGCTGAAATCCTTCGGCCGACAAGACGATGTCATCATCGTATCGGTTGATGGCGGTTGTCCGGGTGTCTCCGACGTTGCCTCAGGTGTCATTGGTGCGACGGCTCAGCAATATCCGTTGGATATGGCAGGTCTCGGTGTAGAGGCGATTGTGAATGCCGTGCAGTCCGGCGAGATGCCGAAGGCCACTGAAGGCAAGGCATTCTTCGATACAGGCGTCGGTCTCGTGACAGGAGCTCCTGTCGACGGTCTTGAGCAGCTGTCCGTGGAAGAAGGCAAGAACCGCTGCTGGGGTTGAGTTCTCCCCGAACCGACCAGCAGGCGGGGTGCACAATTGTGCACCCCGCGACCCCGTTGATCAAAACTGGAAATCCAGCTCATGACTGAAACTTCTGGCGCTGTGGACACGAACTTGCGAAAGCAGGAAACGGTCGCCGAATTTTCCAAAGACCACGAAAACGCACTAACGCGTTTGGCCAATTTTCTTCAGGCGACTCCTGCGGCAATACCGCTTATCGTGTTGCTCGCCGCCACGTCCATATTCGGACTCCTGATTGGCGATCGGTTCTTTTCACCCTTTGCGTTGACCCTGATCCTGCAGCAGGTCGCTATCGTCGGCATTGTTGCAGTCGCGCAATCGCTTGTCGTGTTGACGGCGGGCATCGATCTTTCCGTTGGGGCGATTGCGGTCCTGTCGTCGGTCATCATGGGCAAATTCACCTTTGATCTCGGAGTTCCTCCTGAGCTTGCTGTGTTGAGCGGATTGTTGTGCGGCCTGTTTTTCGGCACTGTTAACGGCTTGCTGGTGGCGTTCGTCAAGCTACCGCCTTTCATCGTCACACTTGGTATGTGGCAGATCGTTTTGGCGGCAAATTTCCTGTATTCGGGCAGCGTGGTCATTAGAAGCCAGGTAATTGCGGAGCAGGCACCAATCCTTCAGTTTTTCGGCGACACTGTCGACCTGGGAGATGCGGTGTTCACCTATGGTGTGATCTTCTTGCTGCTATTGGTCGCCGTGATGACCTACGTTCTGAGCCAGACTGCGTGGGGCAGACACGTTTATGCTGTTGGAGATGATCCGGAAGCTGCGGAATTGTCGGGTGTAAACGTCAGAGCGACTCTCGTATCGGTTTATGCGCTAGCGGGTCTGATATGTGCCTTCGCCGGCTGGGCGCTTATCGGTCGGCTGGGTTCCGTTTCCCCTCAAGCCGGTCAGCTTGCCAACATTGAAAGCATCACAGCCGTAGTGATCGGAGGAATCTCGCTTTTCGGTGGCCGTGGTTCTGTTGCAGGTACCCTGTTCGGGGCCTTGATTGTCGGCGTGTTTACGCTTGGCCTGCGTCTTCTGGGTGCCGATGTGCAATGGACCTATCTGCTGATTGGCGGACTTATCATTTTTGCAGTGACCGTTGACCAATCCATCAGGAAAGCGAGCTTGTGATGTCCAGTCCTATTTTGACAGCACGCGGTCTTGTGAAGCGGTACGGCCGCGTTACCGCGATGGAAAACTGTGACTTTGATCTCTATCCTGGTGAGATTTTGGCTGTCATTGGAGACAATGGTGCAGGCAAATCCACTTTGATCAAGTCCCTGTCAGGTGCTGTTCGACCTGACAACGGCGAGATCAGGCTTGATGGAAATGTCGTGAGTTTTTCTTCTCCGATACATGCGCGCGAGCACGGGATCGAGACGGTTTACCAGACGCTTGCCATGTCTCCTGCCTTGTCGATAGCCGACAACATGTTCATGGGGCGGGAGCTTCGGAAAGCCGGTGTTCTGGGCAAGATCTTTCGCCAACTCGACAAGAAAAAAATGCAGGCGATAGCAAGGGAGAAGTTGTCTGAACTCGGATTGATGACAATCCAGAATATCGGTCAGGCGGTCGAAACTCTTTCAGGCGGTCAGCGCCAGGGCGTCGCTGTCGCACGGGCGGCGGCCTTTGGAACAAATGTCGTAATCCTTGATGAGCCCACCGCTGCATTGGGGGTCAAGGAGAGCCGCAAGGTTCTGGAACTTATACAGACAGTGAAATCCCGTGGCATTCCGGTGATCCTGATTTCCCACAATATGCCTCATGTCTTTGAAGTTGCAGACAGGATCCATGTTCATCGGCTCGGCCGCAGGCTTTGCGTCATCGATCCGGCCGAGTGTTCCATGTCGGACGCGGTGGCACTGATGACGGGAGCAATGGAGCCACCGAAAGTCGGGGCGACACAATGATTGCGCCGTCGAATGACCAGGACGTGTCGCGTGTGTGTGAACTGATCAGAGAAACACAGAAGAAGGATCGGCGGGTGATCGTTGCAATCGCCGGTCCGCCAGCGTCCGGGAAGTCGACTCTCGCAGAAAATGTCGTGCGGCGACTTAATCAGGAAGGGGAAGAAGGAGTACCAAACGCAGTGTTGCTGCCAATGGACGGCTACCATCTGGACAATCAGATACTTGAGCGCCAAGGATTATTGGCACGCAAAGGAGCGCCAGAGACCTTTGACGCGATTGGTTTTTGCGAAACTGTGAAAAATCTTAGAAACACCGCCTACAAGACATACCATCCAAGATTTGATCGAAACCGTGATTTGGCGATAGCCAATTCAATCGACATTCATCCAAGCACTTCTGTTGTTGTCGTAGAGGGAAACTATCTTCTTCTTGAAGATTTTCCCTGGGCGTCGCTCCGAAACATTTTTGCTGCAACGGTTTTCGTTAATCCACCCAAAGAAGTTCTTTGGGACCGTCTTCACGAAAGGTGGTTGCAATATGGTTTCAGCCCCGAGCATGCCCACCTGAAAGTTGCCGAAAATGACATGGTCAACGCTGAAATTGTAATCGAAAACAGCACTGGCGCGGACTTGGAAATCCTCAACGGCAAATTCCAATGCGGTGACAAGCTGGCATTGTGACGTCCAATTCCAAAGGTTCAAAATTATGAGTTCATCAAATCCGGCAGCGCTGGCCAATGTGCTGAGAGGACTTGCCATTGATGCCGTTGAAACGGCAGGGCACGGTCATCCGGGGGCGGCCATGGGGATGGCCGACATCGCTGTCGGTCTCTTCGGAAAACATCTTAGATTCGACGCGGCCGACCCGAATTGGTTTGACCGTGACAGAGTGGTTTTGTCGAACGGTCATGCCGCCATTTTTCTCTATTCGCTGCTCTGGCTGACGGGCACGCCGGGAATTGAGCTCGAAGACTTGAAAGAGCGGGTCGATTACGCCAGGTCATCCTGAATACGGTCATACACCGGGTGTCGAGACAACCACGGGTCCGCTGGGGCAGGGGCTTGGCATGGCGGTTGGTTTCGCGATCGCCGAAAAGCGGATGCGCGACGAATTCGGCGAGACCGTGTGTAACCATCGAACTTGGGTTTTTGCAGGTGATGGTTGCCTGATGGAAGGTGTCGGACAAGAAGCTGTTTCACTGGCCGGACACTTGAAACTCGGCCATCTCAATCTGCTCTACGATATGAACGGCATTACAATCGACGGATCGACCGAGCTTGCTTTTACGGAAGATACAGCAGCAAAATTTCGAGCGCTCGGCTGGCATGTGGTGGAGGCGTGCGGACACACTCATCAGGATATTGACGAGGCGTTGGAGAGTGCAAAGGCCGAGACTGAACGGCCGTCTATCGTAATGTTCAACACCGTGATCGGTAAGGGTGCTCCGACCAAGGCAGGGACGTCATCAATTCACGGGTCCAGACTTGGCGTCGAAGAAGCCAGGGCGGCAAAGGCCGGTTTGGGTCTGCCGGACGTACCCTTCGAGGTTTCTCCAGGGTTACTGAATGCCTGGAGAGAATTTGGCAAGAGAGGAGCTTCAGACCACCAAGCCTGGAAAACGCGTCTGACCCAATTGCCCAAGGGAAAACTCAACGAGTTTTACCGTCGTGTTGAGCGCCTCCCACCCGAAGGTTTGTCTCATAAGGTTAAAGAAGCAAAACAGAATTGGCTTGAAGGTCAGCCACAAGTTGCCACGCGCAAGGCAAGTCAAATGTGTCTGGAAATTCTGACCGACCAAATGCCTGAGTTGATAGGCGGTTCAGCGGATCTTGCGGGGTCCAATTTGACGACCACAACGGCCGCCATGCCGGCTTATTCTGCTGAAAAAAGTGGACGGTACCTCAATTATGGTGTCCGGGAATTTGCGATGGGAACCGTCATGAACGGTTTGTCCCTTCACGGTGGACTGATCCCCTATGGTGGAACGTTCCTGGTGTTCTCTGACTACATGCGCAATGCAATTCGTTTGTCAGCGCTAATGAAAACCAAGGTGCTCTACGTCATGACGCACGATTCAATCGGTCTTGGCGAGGATGGTCCGACCCATCAGCCAGTGGAACATCTGGCAAGTCTACGGGCCATTCCCGGGTTGGACGTATTCCGACCTGCTGATGCGATTGAAACCATGGAAGCCTATGAGGCTGCGTTGAAGGGAAACGGACCGGCACTGCTTGCATTGTCGCGCCAGGGACTTCCTGCGGTCAGGAACAAAGCTTCGGAGGAAAATCTGACTGCCAAAGGGGGATATGTGCTTCGCGGCTGTGAAGGATCCCGGGATGCAACGTTAATTGCAACTGGGTCGGAAGTTTCAATCGCGTTGCAGGTGGCTGACATCCTTTCTGACAAAAGCGTGAAGGTGGCTGTGGTTTCTCTGCCTTGTTGGGCGCGCTTCGACAAGCAGTCCAGGGACTATCGCGAGAGTGTTCTTGGACCAGTGCCCAGATACGCGATCGAAGCCGCCAGTCCGTTCGGCTGGGCCCGTTACACCGGTTGTGAACAGCAGGTCTTTGGTGTCGAAGATTTTGGTGCTTCCGCTTCCTGTGAAGAACTCTACGAATTTTTCGGGTTCGCGCCAGAAACCATAGCTCGGAAAGTTTTGGACCGGCTTCAGAAACGAAAATCCGAAAGGGCCGCCTGAAACACAAAGCTACACTTGCCATCTAAACTAACGGAGACGAGAGACAGTATGAAATTTTTTGCTGACACGGCAATTGTCGATGACCTAAAGGCACTTGATGAGCTTGGACTATTGGACGGTGTGACGACCAACCCGACCCTGATCGCCAAGTCCGGGCGGGACTTCAAGGAGGTAATTGCAGAAATCTGTTCACTGACGGAAGGTCCCGTTTCCGCCGAAGTTGCAGCACTGGATTTTTCTGGGATGGTGGCTGAAGGTGAATGTCTGGCAACGCTCGGTTCAAACGTGGTTGTTAAGCTTCCGCTGACGCTCGACGGTCTGAAAGCCTGTCGATACTTCAGTGGAAAGGCAGTAAAGACCAACGTAACCTTGTGCTTTTCCGCAAATCAGGCGCTGCTGGCCGCCAAGGCCGGTGCGACTTACATTTCACCATTCGTTGGCAGACTGGATGATATCAACACCGACGGCATGGAGCTGATCCGCGAGATTCGTGTGATCTATGACAACTACGAATTCGGAACTGAGATCCTGGCAGCCTCAATCCGGTCCGCGAACCATGTCAAGGAAGCGGCACTGGCGGGGGCAGACATTGCAACAATCCCTCCTGCCGTGATCAAGGGGCTCGCAAATCATGTCCTGACAGCAAAGGGTCTGGAGCAATTCACAAAAGACTGGCAGGCGACAGGGCAGTCAATACTCTGATGAACTGGATCTCAAGCTGACCCGATGGCATCAGTGTTTTAGTCGCTATACCTGCAATTGAGAATGAAGTCAGGCTTGCGTGCTTCTGTTGTGAATACACGACCTTCCGAATCCTGGAAACTATCTCGTGATAAATTCGAGGCACTTCTTTTAAGTGCATGATAAAAGGATGATTTTCAGGTGCAGCTGTGTGTTGATCCTACACCCCGTGTCCCATGTCTATGACCAATGAGAGAGTGCCGACAAGCAGTCAGGTTTGTTGGTTTCCAGTGCCTCGAGTTCAAATTCTCTTTAAAAAGTAACAGGTTGGCTCAATTCCCTGGAACATTGAGTCAGTTTTCAAGAGGGGCTGATGCACGAGTCAGAACAACAAGTTACAGGTGCTTTTGGATGGTAGAGGGGGAGTGAACGCTCTGATGTCTGGAAATCATTCTAGCGGAATGCCGCGGCTTCCCGGTTCAACAACGCCGAACCGCAGCCCTGAACATCTTGCTAACGTCGGTTGGACCTTTCTCAACTGTGGGCGGCACAGTGGCGATCTCGGGTGAGGCCAGCTGTGTGGCCTGCAAGCTGTCTGGGATGATTGTGACCGGGTTGGGAAAGAAAAAGGCCGGACCTTCTATGTCTTCAGTGTGGAAACGGCATCTTCTGCTGCGTGAATAAGGGCGTTGGCGCGGCTATCGGATTGAATGAGCAGGATGAAAAGAAGATCGGCAAGGGCGAGTTGCGCATCACGGGTGAAGATTGCGGAACTGCGGGCCTGATGTTCGTCCGCAACAATATAGAGCTGGATTTCCGCCAGATCAGCGAGCCGGTTGGGTTGAACGCCGGTCACTGAGATGACGGTGGCCTTCTTTTTCAAGGCTGTTTCGGCAATACGGCGACTTTCAAGTGTATCGCCGGAATAGGAAAGAGCGATGCACAAATCGCCGTTTTCAAGCGTTGCGGCATTGGCGATCTGGATATGACTGTCAGCGTCAAACAACACCATGTACCCGATCTTCTGAAGTTTGTAGGCGAAGTCCTGGGCCACAAGCGAAGACGCGCCGACGCCAACAAGCTGAATGCGCCGGGCCGCGCGGATCGCAGCAAGGGCGGATTGCAGCGTTTTCTCATTGTTGACCGAAAGCGATTGCTGCATGGCGTGGATTTTCGATCCGAGCAGTTTTTGCAGAATGGTCGCGAACGGGTCATCGCTGCCAATCGTTCCATGGATCACGCCGGCAGGCACCTGCCACGTTTGGGATGCGGCCTTTGTCACCGCAACCTTGAAATCCTGATATCCTTTAAAGCCTAGCTTCTGGCAAAACTTGACGACACTAGACTGGCTGCGCCCTGTTTGTTCTGCCAATTCAGCGGACGATAACTGAATCATCTCATCAGGGGAGGTGAGAACAAACTTAGCAATTTCGCGCTCAGCGACCGTGAGGCTTTCCAACTGTCCCTTCAAAATCGTGAGAATCGACATGGCGCATCCTTGCTGAGTTTCGATTCATCATTCCGCATGCATCGATCAATTGGAATAGAAATTTCGTTTGCGGTGACTAGCAGAGCGTCCGGTTTCTCCACGAAGTCGTAATAATTTGAAAATATTTTCTTAAGTATTTGAAGTTTCTTACGAAATTCTCAAACTGGCCTCTTCTCAACGTAATAAAGGCAATGAGTTTGGAATAAAAAATTGAATAAATCGTTGACTGAAGGAATAATTAAGTCGAAAATCATGTGGAAAGTACCAAGGGGTTCCCATGTCCGATCCGCTGTCCGTTCGTTCCCTCCGCAATCTTGTTTCCGAGGCACGGAATCCCCGTACCACGGATATAGACCTGCTGCCAGTTCCTGAACTGATTGGCCGGATCAGTGCGGAAGACAAACTTGTCGCGGCAGCCGTT
>NZ_JAILWL010000029.1 GCF_025698965.1 Roseibium sp. | reverse complement strand
ATTGGTGACAGGTTGCTTTTGCTCCCGTTGCCGGGTGTGTTGTGAACGAGGACCGCTCCAGCCTTTCGCCACACAGGTGAACGAGACATTACCGGCTTGCTTACACTCCAGTAACCCTCTTTAAAATCACAGTTTTTTAACCGTATATCTTAAGTAGTTCACGATCTTTCTCCGTTACCTTCAATTGCATCAAGAGACCAAAAGGTCCGACGGAGAGTCAATTGAGACGTCAAACAGAAATACAGGAGCAGATGGCAACCGGGACCAGCGTGCAAACGATGCCGCACCCCGGTTGCCTGCCGGTCAGTTTCGAGCAAAGACTTGAATCCCGACCGGGCACACCTTCTCTTCCTGCAGAAATTTTTCTCGACCGCGACAAAGCTGTAATCAAACGGCGGGTTGCGGGCGTGCCTGTCACGGTTGTTGTTCCCGCATCCGGGTTCGACGGTGTGATGGTCCGCATCGTTCCAGGTTCAGCACCTGGAGAGATTGTCGCGGCATTGATCCTGAAACACCCCGACAGCGCGCTTTCAATCACGCTGGCGGAAACTGAAAAATCCGATGATCTTGCAACACTTTGGAGCCGTTGGGCACAGACCTTGAACCTGCCGATGCTCGTCTGCGACCTCGGCGGCAAGGTCAAGCCCATAGAAGCCTTCAGTGCCGTTCCGGCCGCCAGCCCGGCCCCGCGCAGAAAGCTGCGCCTTCTGACAGGCCGTCGCCCACGTTTTTTGAACAAGCGTGTTTCCGGCGATTGCGGTCAATCAACTGTCTGTCACGCAAAAGAGCGGGAAATCATAGCGCGAACCTAGACGCGCTCATCCCTGGTGACTTCAAAGGCTCCGTCACGCGGAGCCTTTTGCGTTAGAACCGGCCAATCAAGGCATCGACCACAAATCCGGCAAACAAGACCCAGCCATAGGTGGTGTTGGAGCGGAACAGTTTTAAGCATTGGTCACCATCATCAATGTCCAGAACGGTAACCTGCCAGCCAAGATGAATGACGCCGAAGAGGATGCCGGCAAAAGCAGCGGGTCCTGCATCTGCTAAAGTGGCCGCGATAGCAAAGAGGACCGTTGCAAGCGTGTAGAGTAGGATCAACGCAGGTTTGGTCCGGTCTCCGAACAGTCGAGCGGTAGATCTGACGCCCACCAGCGCATCGTCTTCCTTGTCCTGATGGGCGTAGATCGTGTCATATCCGATCGTCCAGCAGATTCCGCCGATATAAAGAAAGACTGGAGCCCAGGACAGCGAGCCGAACACGGCTGCCCAACCCATGAATGCACCCCAGGAAAAAGCCAGCCCCAAAAACAGTTGCGGCCAATTGGTTACGCGCTTCATGAACGGGTAAATAGCAACCGGCAACAGCGAGGCGACGCCCAGCGCGATCGTGAAAGTGTTGAACTGCAGCAGGACCGCCAGCCCGACGAGTGCCTGAACGACAAGAAAGATTTTCGCCTGCCCCTTGCTCACCTGACCGGCGGGAATGGGCCTGGAGCGGGTTCGCTCAACCTTGTCATCAATATCGACATCGACAATGTCGTTGTAGGTGCATCCTGCCCCGCGCATCGCAACCGCGCCGACAAAAAACAGAACCAGATGCCAGGGATACGGCCAACCGTTCCCGGCGGCAATCGCGGCCAGCGCAGCCGACCACCAGCAGGGCCAAAGCAGAAGCCACCAACCGATTGGGCGCTCCCAACGCGCCAGGCGGGCATAGGGCCGTAAAGTTGCAGGCAATCTGGTGTCGACCCAATGCCGCTTCACCGCGTCAGCGACCGGTCCGGTATCTTTTGTTGAGAAAAACATTCAACGGCCTGCCTGAATACTCTTGAGAGAATGAGCGCATGCAACGTCCTGTTGCCGCTCCATCGCTGTCATCCTTGGCTCTTTTACCGATATTTTGGATGAAATACATCCTGCATTTGGTCATAGTGCCGCTCGAGTGGGGAGAACAGGAGTATTATTGTGAATTCCACCAAAACGCATACGACATCTCTTATTCTAGCTATTTGCATAGGACTTTCAGCCGTTCCCGCCGCATCTTTCGCGCAAAAGCCGCCGCCACCCGGTGGCAAGGGTCCTGACCTGAACGAAAGCACCATCAAGTCCTCAGGTGCGCATCAGGTGCTGGGCGAAGTCTGGGTGGACAACTGGTTCAAGCTGTACATCAACGGCGAGCCACTGCTGGAAGACAGCGTTTCCATCAAAACCGAGCGCTCCTTCAACGCAGAACGTTTTGAGTTCAATGCCGATTATCCCATGACAATCGCATTCGAATTCCGGGATTTCATGGAAAACAACACCGGTCTTGAATATATCGGCAGCCGGCGCCAGCAGATGGGAGACGGCGGTGCCATCGCCCAGTTCAAGGACATGTCCACCGGCAAGCTTTTGACTGCAACAGGATCGAACTGGCGTTGCATCACGGTGCAATCGGCTCCGGCCGACAATTCCTGTGAGCGAGAAAACAATCCGGATGTTGCTCTGGCCAACTGCGCAGAAACCCTGACTTCAGTCCCGGGGAACTGGATGGCTCCCGACTTCAACGACAGTTCCTGGCCTCGGGCAAGTGTCCACCGTGAAAGCGATGTCCGTCCGAAAGACGGGTATGACCGGGTTTCCTGGGACGCTTCGGCAAAACTGATCTGGGGACCTGATCTCAAGAAGGACAACATCCTCTACTGTCGAGTGACAGTCGGCGGCTAACCGGCTTCAACCCTCCCCCGGGGATGAACAATTTCCGGGGGAACGGTCTTCAGGCTCCCCTCTCTCACCAATTGCGGCGCTCCGGTGCCCGTGTTAGACCGCGCAGCAACAGGGCTGGTGTTATCCGGTTGGACGCATGGCAGCCACTTTACGTCAACTGGCTTCAAGAGACTGACAATTCATGAAACTCCTTCTAATCGGATCCGGTGGTCGCGAACACGCTCTTGCGTGGGCCTTGGCGAAATCTCCCAAACTGACCAAGCTCTACGCGGCACCAGGGAATGCGGGTATCGCAAAAGTTGCCGAACTGTGCGACCTGGATTTTTCGGATCATCAGTCGGTGGTCGCATTCTGCCGGAACAACGACATCGATCTGGTGGTCGTTGGACCGGAAGCACCACTGGTGGCGGGCCTGGTAGATGATCTGGATGCCGCAGGCATCAAGTCGTTCGGTCCCAGCAAGGCTGCAGCTCAGCTCGAAGGATCGAAGGCCTTCACGAAAGGCGTTTGCGACGAAGCTACCATTCCGACGGCCGGCTACGGCCGGTTCGACAATCTGGACGCGGCGCTTGCTTACGTCCGTGAAAAGGGCGCGCCTATTGTCGTCAAGGCCGACGGTCTCGCAGCCGGTAAGGGTGTCGTTGTCGCGATGACACAGGAAGAAGCGGAAGAGGCTGTAACTGCCTGCTTCGAAGGGTCGTTCGGCGCGGCGGGTGCCGAGGTGGTGATTGAAGAGTTTCTCGACGGTGAAGAAGCCAGTTTCTTCGTTCTGTCCGACGGTGAAAACGCTCTACCTCTTGCAACGGCTCAGGACCACAAGCGGGCCTTTGACGGTGATGAAGGCCCCAATACCGGGGGGATGGGAGCGTATTCCCCTGCTCCGGTTCTGACAGATGCGCTGATTGCGGATGTGATGCAGCGGATCATTGAACCCACCATCCGAACGCTTGCCAATCGAGGCACTCCTTTCAAGGGGGTTCTTTACGCCGGGCTGATGATGACGGCCGATGGCCCGAAGCTGATCGAATACAACACCCGCTTCGGAGATCCGGAATGTCAGGTCCTGATGATGCGGCTGAAATCCGACCTGCTTGACCTCCTGCTTGCAAGCGCTGACGGTACCCTCGACCAGGTCTCCGCGGAGTGGAGCAAAGAAGCTGCCCTTTCCGTTGTGATGGCGGCAAAGGGATATCCCGGAAGTTACGACAAGGGTACTGAGATCAAGGGCCTGACCCCATTGAGCGCCGCCAATCTCGAGGTTTTTCACGCAGGTACCAAAAGCGATGGCGAACGTGTATTGGCAAATGGCGGCCGGGTTCTGAACGTGACGGCACTGGGTGCGAATGTCGGTGAAGCCAAGAGTGTTGCCTATGCCGCAATCGACAAGATCGATTGGCCCGAAGGCTTCTGCCGGAGCGACATCGGATGGCGCGCAATCGCCCGCGAAAACGGAAGCTGATACTTTCGCCTAAGAGTACCTTTATGGTTTGGTAATTGGTGAATTTGTCAGGTAGCTTTCCAGCCAGCATCTGGTTGGGAGGCTCAAATGGAAAACGCGTTGCCGGACCTCTATCCGGGTTTTGACAGCATCACCGTCGACACCGGCAAAGTCCGTCTATCCTGCCGGGTCGGAGGCACCGGCCCGGCCCTTCTGCTGCTGCATGGTTATCCTCAATCCAATGAGATCTGGCACAAGATCGCCCCGAAGCTTGCTGAAAGTTTCACATTGGTCATGCCTGATCTGCCGGGCTACGGAAGATCCTCCATCCCTCCCCTGAGCAGCGATCACGAGGCCTATTCCAAACGCAGCATGGCGCAGTCCATGATTGAATTGATGCGCACATTGGGCCACAGCAGCTTCGGCGTTGTCGGTCACGACCGGGGTGGCCGCGTCGGTTACCGCCTGGCGCTGGATCATCCCAACGCAGTTGAGCGACTGGCTGTGCTCGATATCCTGCCAACATCGGATTATTGGGACAGGATGGACAGGACCTTCGGCCTCAAGATCTATCACTGGATGTTTCTGGCGCAGCCCGCTCCGGTTCCCGAAACGCTCATTGCAGGTTCGCCGATCTGGTTTCTGGAATACACGCTGGCCGGCTGGACAGGTGCTAAGAACCTGGATTGCTTTTCCAAAGTTGCCCTTGCGCAGAATCGCGACTGGTTTCGCGACCCTGAGCGAATTGCCGCAACCTGTGAAGACTACCGGGCCGGCGCCACCATTGATTATGAGCATGACAAAGCCGACCTTGATGCGGGCAACAAGATCCAGGCGCCTCTATTGGCACTCTGGGGCGACAAGGGCATAGCCACGAGTGTTGATGATCCACTCGAGGTTTGGGGGAAATGGTGCGACGATGTCAAAGGCCAAGCCCTTCCCTGTGGTCATTTCATACCCGAAGAAGCCCCTGAAGCAACCTATGAAGCGTTGCAGGAGTTCTTCACACAGTGATGGAAAAAGTCGGAATTCTATTTCCGTCAAACCGCATCGTCTCATCAATTTATTGTGCCACTGCCCTGCAAAGCCAAGCAGATTTTGGTGCACGCAATTCTATTCTTAATGGCTTTTAAGAAATCCATTCAACACAATTTAAGGATTTCTAGTTATTAAGAAAAATGGCGGTGATTGTTTGCAGTAGTTTGCCACTCTCAAGTGACAATTCTATTCAGCAAACATCCTTGCCGGAATGAATTCGGCATTGGGCGCCGGGGGTGTGGGTGCAAGTTTTGGGCAGCAATGATCTAGGGGATAAGGGTGACCCGAGAGGCGGCAAGTCGCGCCTCAACCGTCTCGATACCCTCCTGGACCGTGCCTTGCGCCGGTGGCGCGCCGACGATACCCAATTCGAAAAACCGTTGCGGATGGTTTTTCTGTCGTTTCTGTTCCTGACGGTTTTCGTCCTCACCATTCAGAACATCGTCTCAGAATACCGGAATTTGAATGAACCCCAGAACCTGATCGCGGCGACGGCCGAGCGCCTCTTGATGCAGCAGCGGGCGCTAGGGTCGGAGACACTCAATCAGGTTGCCCAGACAATCAGCAAAAATACCATGCTGCAAGACGCGATCCGCGAAGGCAATCTTGAGCAGATCAAGCAAGTCGCGGACAGTGTCTTTGCCAAGAGATCCGGCGCGCTGGATATATCCGAATTCTCAATTTACGCGGCCAACCAGAATCTTCTTTATCATGCGAAGGGATCTGGAGTTTCCAGCTCGTCCAACCCGGCCTATCAGGAAGATCTGGCCGCCAGCCTGCTTAGCAAGTCGAATGGTATCGAGTTGGACAAGGACAACAAGGTCGTCCTCAGTGTCTTTCACCCCTGGTTCGCCAAGGGGCAACTGCTCGGCTATCTCAAACTTGCGATCGACATAGAACGCTCGCTCGCACTTGCCAGTTCTGCCGTGAACGCGCAGATCGTCAAGATTTGTGAAGTTACGACAGCGGGAACCGAAGGATCAGGCGACGGTTTCTATAAGGTCATTGGGGAACTTTCACCCGCGGGCTTCAATTTCGACGTCCTGAACCTGGATACCGCAGGGCTGGATCAGCTGAACCGGTTCTATTTTCAGAACAACAAGGTTTTCATGCTTCGAGACCTGCCGATTATGCTCGGAAAAAATGCCGCGCACATGAAGCTGGTTCTCGTCAAGGACGTCACAGAACATGTTGGCGCATTCCTGCGTGGAACCCTGTTTTCGCTCCTGGCAGGTTTCGGACTTGCACTTCTGTCCTGGATGGTCATTCGCCGTCTTTTGTCCCGTCTTCAGTCGTCCGTTCAGCTGACGCGTGAGAGACTGGAGGCGGAAGTTCACAATTACACGCAAAAGCTTGAGCACAACGCAGTGCAGCTGCTTGAAGCCCAACGAATTGCAAGCGTGGGGAGCTGGGAACGCAACGTCGCGACGAACGAAGTCCAGTGCACGGAAGAATACTTCCGGATCATGAATATTTCTCCGAATTCTTCTTCAAGCCAGATCATAGACAAAGTCTATTCTCAAATTCCAACACATGAGTTCCAGGCTGCCAAAATGATGGTCCAGAACGCCATCGACTGCTGCGGGGAATTCGATTTCGAACATTCTCTGATCGTGGACAAAAATACCGTTCGCTACCTCCATGTTCGCGGCTATGTGCTTGCCGGTCCGGACGGCAAGGCCGCAAAAGTCGTTGGAACCGTTCACGACATTACCGATCGCTGGAAGGCGGAGCGGCAAAGCCATTTGCTCGCCAATATTCTGGAATCGTCGCTTAACGAGATCTATATCCTGAATGCCGACAGCTTCGAAATCGAGTATGCAAACAAATGCGCTCTGAAAAATCTTGGCTACAGCATGGAGGAACTGGAGGCTCGCAGCATCTGGAACATCAATCCTGTCTACGACCAGGACAAGGTGCGCCGGAATGTGAAGCCCCTTCTCACAGGAGCAAGGGACAGCCTGACGGTTGAAAGCCTCCACCGCCGGAAGGACGGGAGTGAATATCCGGTCGATCTGCAAGTCCAGTTTCTGAAGGACCACGACCGTAAACTTTTCGTTGCCATCGCCAATGACGTGTCGGAACGCGTGCAGCGGGAGACGGAGACCCGTGAGGCGAAGGTTCGCGCGGAACGCCTGGCTTATTTCGATCCCCTGACAAAACTATCGAACCGGGCGGGCTGTCAGCGGGATGCAAAGGAGCGTTTTGCACGGTCTGACAAACCCTCCTTCCTGGTTCATGTGGACATGGATGGCTTCAAGCGCGTCAATGACACGCTCGGCCATCTGGCAGGAGACCATTGCCTGGAGGAAACCGGTCGCCGGCTGCGCGAAGTCTCCCGGGGCCTGGGCACCCCCTATCGCTGGGGCGGCGACGAATTTGTGATCATCGCAGACAGCCACACTTCGGATCCCAATGAATTGTGCGAGCGCGCACGCCGTCTAATGCGCATGCCAATGGAGTTCAGCGGCAACCGATTCTGGCCGACGGTCAGCATGGGCATCGCATTATGCCCAGAGGACGCGGCAGACTTTGACACGCTTCTGGTCAATGCCGATCTCGCACTCTACCAGTCGAAGGAAAACGGCAAGGACCGATACACATTTTTCAGGCCGGACATGAAGGCTGACAGCGAAACAGAAGCCCGCGTCGAACGGGAGCTTCACGACGCCGTGAAAAATGACGAGTTCTTCCTGATGTACCAGCCGCAGGTAAACCTGCGTTCCCAAACAATCACCGGGGTCGAGGCGCTAATCCGCTGGAATCATCCTGAACAGGGGATCATTCAGCCTTCTGCATTTTTGCCTGTTGTCGAGAAGACCAATCTGGCGCCGATCCTTGGGGAAATCGTTATCGACAAATCCCTGGCCGCAGCCAGAAGCTGGCTTGATGCCGGCCTGGAATTCGGCCGTGTTTCGATAAATGTCTCACAATCGCATCTGGCTTCCGGACTTTTGGTCGACCACTTCAAGGCCGGTATGGCCAAGTACGGTATCGAACCGCGCAGAGTGACCGCCGAAGTGCTGGAATCGGTGTTCCTGAATGACACGCCTTCAGGTCACCTGAAGGCACTCAAGGAACTCTTTGAGCTTGGTGTCCATGTGGAGCTTGATGACTTTGGGACCGGATATGCGTCCTTGACGCATGTTGCGGATCTGCCGATCAACGGTCTGAAAATCGATCGCTCGTTTACAAAGCAGATGGTTGAGGATCCGAAGAAGGAAGCGGTCGTCAATCAGCTCATTCATCTGGCCCGATCGCTGAATATCGGCATTGTCTGCGAAGGTGTGGAGACAGAAGCCCAGTATGACCGCTTGCGGATGATGGGTGACTTCTCGATCCAGGGATATCTCATTGCAAAGCCGATGACTTTCGACAGGGCAACCGACTGGATGTCGGAATCGGCTGACGATCTCTATTTCGTCATCTAAGGCATAACCACAAAATGTTCTCCAGGGCATGACGGTGCACAGAAACCTCTGTCCTCTGCGCGCGCCAGTCGCTTGGCAAACGGGTCTTCAGACACCATGTGCATGAGCATGCCATCGAAAGGGAAAACCCGCAAAATGCCAGCTCCGTTCCATTCCCAGCCCCGCATAGGACTTGCGCTTGGCGGTGGTGGTGCTCGTGGACTTGCTCACATACCGGTTCTCGAAGCGCTGGACGACATGGGGTTGAAACCCACCAAGATCGCAGGAACCTCTATCGGAGCCATTCTGGGGGCTGCTTATGCCAGCGGGCGAAGCGGCCAGGAAATCCGGCAAATCGTTCTCGACATATTCGCAGATCGCAACAGCGTGCTTTCCAGATTGTGGCAGCTTAGACCCAAGCGCTTTGCGGACATGTTCCGGTCCGGACCGGTTCAGTTCGATCCCGAACGCGTACTTGAAGTGTTTATCAAAGAGTATCTGCCCGCAGGATTTGAAGACCTCGAAATTCCCCTGCGACTGCTCGCAACGGATTTTTACGGCTGCAAGGAAGTGGATTTCGAATCGGGTCCGCTTCTGCCCGCTATTGCAGCTTCCATAGCGATCCCGGCTGTCTTTCGCCCGGTTCGGCATGGTGATCGTTTCCTGATAGATGGCGGTGTGGTCAATCCATTGCCATTTGATGGATTGCGGGACACTTGTGACATCGTGATCGCGGTCGACGTCGTGGGCGCTCCGGTTCCACGTACCGATAACGGCGATATCAATATGCTGGACTCGCTGTTTGGGTCATCCCAGATCCTCATGCAGACAATCACAACGCAAAAACTCAAATTAGAACAGCCGGATATATTGGTTCGGCCTCCGCACGACACAGTTCGCGTTCTGGATTTCATGAAGGCCGAGCGTATTTTGGACAAGGCTGAAGCCTTGAGGAAATCCACCAAAGAACAGCTGGAAAAACTCGTAAAGCAACCAGTTGAAATTACTTGATTTTCACATAGGTAAATTTCGCGAGACAACTTCAACAATTCGAGATTTACCCGTGATTTAATAAAGAATTAACTCAATACCTAAACACTTTCCTCATCTGGGGGGAAAGTTTCATGCGGCATTCATGGTCAACTGATTTGGAAAATTGTCCGGTGTCGGACGATCTAATGAAGCGATTGCTCGACGCTACCTTAAGCGCTGTTGCGGATGTCAGCAGTCAACTGAGCGAAAATCAACGTGCCGCACTTGCGGTCTATTGCTATAGGCGCTCGCATTTTCGTCAGCTGGGACTTTCCCTGGCAGCGCAATGCAGTCGGCAAAGCCTGGTAACGGAAGCCGGTCATGCGGGCGAGTTGATACATGCGCAAGCAAACCGTGAAGATACTTCTTCCGACAGGCAATCCGGCAATCGTGCTCATGGAGGCAGGGCTCCGGTCAGCCTTTACACGGTTTAGAAAGATCATTTCGGGGCTGGTTCTTCCTCCCTCCCGCCCCCACCTCAGGCAACCGCCTGCGCAGGTTTCTGCGTGACACGGTTGCCTTTTCTTTTGGCGAACTGTCGAAATTGAGGTTCCTCTTCAGGAAAACGACGAAGTTGCTTGCCGTGAGCAATCTTGCCACTACACTTGAACCTGGTAGGCAATGAACAGGGACCTGGCAATATGGCTCCGGACGTTACCGAAATTCTCCGAGGAATTCAGCGGTTCTTTCGCACTGGCCGTCTGGCGGCTGCCATGGCCGCGATTGCCACACTGTCGATGTTCGCACAGCCGGCCTTCGCTGTCTGCCAGCTTGTTGCCGATGCCCCCTATTTGTCGCCGCTCCCGGGAGAAGCCCGTGTCTGGCAGGCAAATCTTGAAGCAGGGGAAGTTCAGGTCCGCTATATCGGGCATTCGACATTCGAACTTGAAACGCCCAAGGGCGTGCGCATTGCCACAGACTATAACGACAGTGTCCGTCCGTTTCTGCCACCGACCGTCGCCACGATGAACGGGGCCCATACCACGCATTATTCGTTAAACCCGGACCCTGAGATCGAGCACCTTCTTTATGGATGGAATCCGGAAGGTGGACCAATTGATCACGACCTGACGGTCGAAGATGTGCGAATTCGCAACATTCAAACCAACATCCGCGGCTGGGATGGAGAGACACGCCGTTTGGGCAATTCTATCTTCATCTTTGAAATTGCCGATTTGTGCATCGCCCATCTGGGACATCTGCACCATCGCCTTACCCAGGAAGATCTTACCCGGCTGGGTCAGATCGATGTCGTCTTTGCGGCGATCGACAACTCGTCGACCCTGCGTCTGGACAGCCTCATGGAGGTGCTTGACAGTGTCGGGGCGGCCATGGTCATCCCGATGCACTTTCATTTTGCCGGTGCGCTTCAGGCATTTCTCGGCCGGGCAAGTGAAGCTGGATATGACATTGTGCGAGCTGATACGTCCACCGTCATCATCAGCAGGTCCACACTGCCGAGAAAGAAAACAGCATATATCATGATGCCAGGCGGCGCCTGATCAATCCGGCCCAGTCAATCTGACTTCATCATAGGACCCGGTCGAACCGGGGCCCAACAAACCGGTCAGTCGGCAGATGCAAATCTCACAAAGACGACCTGGCTATCACCTGCCCGGCGTCGGTCGATTTCGCTGAACCCCTCCGGAACGGCAACATCGGCAGACGCGCGTTCTTCAAGAACACAGGTAGCACCGGGCTTCAGCCAGCCTCCGGCCGCTGCCGATGCCAAAGCCCGTTCACCCAGTCCCTTGTCATATGGGGGATCGGCAAAGACCAGATCAAACGCTTCAATCGTACCGGCGTCGCCAAGTCGGGTGGCGTCCCTGCGGAAAATCTTGGATACGCCGTTCAATCCCAGCGTTTCCATGTTGCGCCGTATCACGCCGCGTGCTTCCGCGCCTTCTTCGATGAACGTGCAATGACGGGCACCTCGGCTGATTGCCTCGAAGCCGAGCGCTCCGGTTCCGGCAAAAAGATCCAGAACACGTGCTCCGTCGAGATCAACGTCCAGACCATGGCCGAGAATATTGAAGATCGTTTCCCGGAGCCGATCACTTGTCGGTCGGGTTTCTTGCGACTTCGGCGTGGCCAGAGCCGCTCCCTTGAAACGTCCGGAAACTATTCTCACGAACGGTCTCCACCACCTCGCGGACGACGCCCAGCTTTTGAGGGGCCGCGACGATCTTTCTTGTCCTGCTCGGAGCGAACTTCCTGTTGTTTGTCTTCCATCAGGCCGTCATCTCCCCAGATCCGGCGCTGTCTCGGTGGCCGACGCTCTTCGCCAGCGTCCTTGCGCGGCTTGGGATCGGACGTCATCCTGAACCTGGATCGCGGCGAGACTTTTTCCTGCCGGGCTCCGGAATTCTTGCGCTTGGATTGTTTTTGATCTGATCGGTCAGACTTCGCAGCTTTACGGCGATCCGTTTCGGATTTGCCTTCCCGGGCCGTGAGCCATTTGCCCTGACCACCTTCTTTTCGTTCTCCGGGTTTTCCGCCACTGCGTTTGGTACCGACGGACTTCTTTTCCGGTTCCTGCTTGGCCTGATGGAAGATCGGGGCATCGAAGTCCGCGCCCGCTTCTTCCGCAAGTGCGTCCCCAAGCTGATCACGCAGCACCCGACCGCGAATCTCGCGAACATCGCCTTCCGGCAAATCCATCAGCTGAAACGGACCATAGGAGATGCGGATCAGGCGGTTCACCGCCAGTCCCAGGTGCTCCAGAACGCGTTTAACTTCGCGGTTCTTACCTTCGCGCAGGCCGACAGTCATCCAGACATTGTCACCCTGCTCCTTGTCGAGTGTGGCTTCAATCGCGCCGTATAGAACGCCGTCGATGGCGACACCCTCACTCAAGTTGTCGAGATCGGCCTGAGTGACCTTGCCAAAAGCGCGAACCCGGTAGCGGCGCAGCCAGCCGGTGGAGGGCAGTTCAAGAACCCGTGCCAGCCCGCCATCATTGGTGAGCAACAGCAATCCTTGTGTATTGATGTCCAGGCGCCCGACGGTCAGCACTCTGGGAAGCTCATCCGGCAGTCTTTCAAAGACTGTAGGCCGGCCTTCGGGGTCCTTGTTGGTGGTCACCAACCCTCGCGGCTTGTGGTAGAGCCACAAACGTGTCCGTTCCCGCGTCGGCAGCGGTTTCCCGTCCACCAGCACCTTGTCGTTGGCGGTCACCGTCACGGCAGGCGTTGTCAGCACATTGCCATTCAGCTGCACTCGGCCATTTTCGATCCAGGTTTCGGCTTCCCGGCGAGAGCACAAGCCTGCACGCGCCATGACCTTGGCAACACGCTCGCCACGGCCGAGCGTGTCATCCGACTGACGCGCAGCCGGTTTCGGCTCTGCCTTTTTTGCACCCTGCGGCGATGGACGCCGCTTTTCCGGAGTGCGCTTTGCGCGCCCACGATCCCCAGTGGGACCAGGTCGCTTGGAAGATGTCTTTTTTGTTGTCATGCGCGCGTCATAGCAGAGCCGAAGCGTTTCGGGAATCGCTTGTTGTCCCCATTTTGTGCAAGGGCGCCCATTTGTGAATGCATAGCTGCCATTTAATGTCTAGGTTGCCTGATTGGAGTTGCCTGATTGGACAAGCATCGCCATTGCGGTATCCAACAGACAGAATTCACAACACAAGATCCTGAATCGAATGACAGTGCCGAATTCCGAAAACACGTCCCGGACCTTCATGGACCTGGCACTGGAAGAAGCCCGTATGGCAGCCGCCAGAGGAGAAGTTCCCGTCGGTGCTGTGCTTGTGAAAGACGGCAAAATCCTCGCCCGGAACGGCAATCGGACCCTGGAACTGAATGATCCGACAGGGCATGCGGAGATCCTCGTGATCCGGGCTGCCTGCGAAGCGCTGGCGTCTCAGCGCCTGCCGGAATGCGACCTCTACGTGACGCTCGAGCCCTGCCCGATGTGTGCGGCTGCAATATCCTTTGCCCGGATCCGCAGGCTTTATTTTGGTGCAGGTGACGAAAAAGGCGGAGCCGTAGACAACGGGACACGCTTTTTCCGCCAGGCAACCTGTCACCATACACCGGAAGTTTACTCCGGGATCGGTGAAATTCCGGCAGCGCAAATCCTGAAAGCCTTTTTCCAGGCAAAGCGATAGCATCCGGGAAAATACTGGTTGCACAAATACAACATCACACGCGAAATGTGCCGCAAAGGCAATTTAGAATTGTTTTCGATATGCCAATTGTCACCGAACAACGTCATATTGGTCTTGGGGGTAATTCCGCATTCTCGGAGTGTCAAATGACTCGTTTTGCTGTTCTCGGGGCTCTCACAGGTCTCATTGCCGCGATAAATCCAGCACAAGCCGCCGATCTGCCCGTGGCGCCTGAGCCCATCGACTATGTTCGTGTCTGTGACGCATACGGCGCGCGCTTCTACTATATTCCTGGAACCGAAACGTGCCTGCGCGTCGGCGGCCGGGTCCGTACCGAATTCCGCGTCCGAAACTTCGGCGATTCGCCGAATTCCTGGGGTGACCGTGACACGGATGGATATCAGTGGCGCGCCCGTGGCTATCTTTATCTTGATGCCCGCACAGCGACCGAATTCGGCACGCTGCGCAGTTTCATCGAGATGTATGGCACAGCAACCAATGACGACAACACGTCGTTCACCATGGACAAGACCTACATCCAGTGGGGCGGATTGCTTGCCGGCCGCAACAGCTCCAACTTCGACTTCTTCACCGGATATTCCTACAACGCCCAGATCGAGAGCTACAGCGACGCGACCCTCAATCAGGCAGCCTATACCTTTGCCTTCGGCAACGGATTCAACGCGACGCTCGCAGTGGAAGACCGTTCCGGCCGTGAAACCAGCTTCGGTCTCAATAACGGCACACAGGCCTACGGCGGCACCCGGATACCGGACTTTGTCGCAGCACTTGGCGTAAACCAGGGCTGGGGGGAAGCCCAGGTCATGGGCGCTCTTCACCAAGCTTATCCAAATGCGACCTATAACGGCGTGACCGGAAGTTCCGAAGACGAACTCGGTTGGGCTGTCGGCGCGGGTGTCGAGATTGATTTCGGCGGTCTTGCAAACGGTGGCAGCGTTGCCCTGCAGGCAGTCTATACGGACGGAGCAAGCGCCTATGGATCCACGGGATGGGACAGCCGTATCACCGATGGGGTCTTTACCGGCACCGACACCGATACAACCAAGACCTGGAACATCTTCGGCGGGCTCAGCCTTGGTCTGACAAACACAATCGAGGCGAATATCGAGGGTGGCTACCACAATGTGGATGGCGGCACGAGCGCCTACGACTTCACTCAGTGGGATGCGACTGCAAACGTCGTCTGGGAGCCTGTCTCCGGTTTCATCATGGGTCCGGAGTTCCAGTATCGCAACGTGGACTACAACCGTGCATCCGGGTTGAGCGACAAGACAGAGCTTTATGGCACCTTCCGTCTGCAGCGCACTTTCTGATCCCGTTGTAATTTGAAGATAAAAAGCCCCGGGTGTCTGGCCCGGGGCTTTCTTGTTTTGCAAAGCTATGCTGCACAATGAAAAGCTTTCAGGTCAGCCGGAACTCCCCGTTCCGTAGGCTGCACTTTCCCAGTTTTTGATGACTTCCGACCACAGGCCGTTCTTCCACAGGTCGCTGTGACCGACACCTTCGACAATCTTCAAATGTTTGGGATCGACAGCCCGCTCAAACAAGCGCTGACCATGCTCAACGGGAATAACCTGATCAGCGGTTCCGTGAATGATCAATACAGGTGCCTTGACATTGCCGATGCGCTCACGTGTCGGCATCTGATCCTTCATGAGCAGACCGACAGGCAACCAGGGATATTCTGCATATGCCATATCGACCAGAGCCGTATAGGGCGCTTCAAGCACGAGAAGGCCGGCTTCAGGACGTTGCTCGACAACGGCGGTCGCCACACCTGTCCCCAGGCTTTCACCATGAACGATCACCGCAGTTCCGGTCGCTGCCAGCCTGTCGTAATGCTCCAGGGCGTCGGAAATGAATGCCCTTTCGGACGGGCTCCCTTCACTGCCGGCGTAACCTCGGTAACTGGGTGCATAGAGCCCGTAACCACTGTCGAGAATCTGCTTGAACCTGCTTGAGCGCGTGGAGACATTCTTGGAATTGCCGTGGAAATAAAGCACGGTGGGTGCTCCCGACGTTGATGGTTCAGCGCTCCAGACCGTTACATCGGTGCCATCCACCATTTCGACCGTTTCAACGGTAACACCTTCAAGACCTCTTTCAGCCGGCGTTTCCAGCTCACCGCTCGGAACAAAAACGAAGCCGCGCTGATTGACATACATGTATCCGGCTGCCGCCACATAAGCGAACGCGACAATGACAATCAGGGCAAGAAGGGTTTTCTTGAATTTCGACCAGAGGCCTGATGCTCTCTCCGGCGTTTGGTGCGTGTTGCCTGTTTCCGTTTCGGCCATGCGACATTCCTTGTGTTTTTCTGTTTCGGCTACGCGCAGCCGCCCTCTGCCGATCAAATTCTTGCGCTATTTTCTGCCAAAAAGTTTTTCGATATCCGACAGTTTAAGTTCCACCCAAGTCGGCCTGCCGTGATTGCATTGTCCTGACAGCGGAGTTGCCTCCATGTCGCGCAGCAAGGCATCCATCTCTTCCGGTCGCATGCGCCTGCCAGCGCGGACGGAGCCATGGCATGCCATCGTGGCGGCAACATGGTCGAGTTTTTCCTTAAGCCCCTCAGCGGTGTCCCATTCGGCAAGTTCGTCCGCAAGGCTCTTGACCATGCCCTGAATATCCATGTCTCCCAGGATTGCGGGTGTCTCTCTGACTGCGATAGCACCGGGACCAAAAGCTTCGAGACTCAGGCCAACCTTTTCCAGGTCGTCAGCCTTTTCCGCAAGGCGGGTCGCGTCTTCTTCGGTCAGTTCGACAATCTCGGGGATCAAAAGGATCTGGCGGGAAACGTCCTTTATTGCGAGTGCCTCTTTCAACCGCTCATAAACAAGACGCTCATGTGCCGCGTGCTGATCGACAATGACGACACCATCTTCCGTCTGGGAAATGATGTAGGTCTCATGTACCTGGGCGCGCGCAGCCCCGAGAGGTAAAACGGTTTTTTCGTTTTCAATCGGCTGGTCATGCGCACGAGCATCCGCCGAGGGGGATGCCATTTCGGCAAAGCCGTTCTGGGTTTGGGATACCGGCTGCAGGTCTTCGGCAAAACCGGACATTGTCGCAGAACCGCGCTCTAGCGGCCGGAAGGCATCAGGTTGCCAGGCCTGTCCTGCGTCCGGCCGGGTATGGGCCTGTCCTCCTCCTTGCCAATTTCCGCGTGCTGAATTGCTACCGGCGGCATGACCGGCGGAAGGCGGGACATCAAACGGCGTGTCCTGTGGCCGGAGAGCGTCCAATGCGACAGATGCATTTGAGGTCGACGATCTGTGTCCGGACTGAACCAGCGCATGCTTGATCGCGCCGACAAGAAGTCCGCGCACCAGTTGGGAATCTCGAAATCGCACATCGGCCTTCGCCGGATGGACATTGACGTCGACTTGGGAAGGATCCAGATCAATGAACAGGACAACAACAGGATGCCTGTCTCTGGCCAGAACGTCGGCATAGGCGCCTCGAAGGCCGGAAAGCAACAGCTTGTCCTTGACGGGACGTCCGTTGACAAAAAAGAACTGATGCTGGGCATTGCCACGATGATGCGTCGGCAATCCCGCAAATCCCGACAGACGAACGTTTTCCCGTTCTGCGTCAATTTCCATGGCATTGTCGACAAAGTCCTGCCCCAGGATCTGTGCAATGCGCGCGAGATGCGGTTCATCGCCCCGTGCCGCGGGCCAGCTCTGGGCCTGACGGTCCGCTCCAGAAAGGGAAAAACCGATCTGAGGATAGGCGAGCGCGATCCGTTTGACGATTTCGGTGATCGCCGAAGCCTCCGCCCGGTCGGATTTCAGGAATTTCAGTCTTGCCGGGGTTGCGAAGAAGAGATCGCGCACTTCAACCTGGGTCCCCTTTGTCCGTGCTGCCGGGGCAATGGCTTGTTCCTTGCCGCCTTCCACGGCAATGGCCCAGGCGTGATCCTCTTCACTGTGGCGCGTCTGGATAGCAAGGCGTGCAACCGAGCCGATCGACGGCAGGGCTTCCCCGCGAAATCCGAGCGTCCGGATGTCAAACAGATCGTCATCCGAAATCTTTGAAGTGCAGTGGCGGCGGATCGCAAGACGAAGGTCACCCTGACGCATGCCCGCGCCATCGTCGGCGACGCGCATCAAGGTTTTACCACCGGCGGCGGTGACGATCTCGATATTCGTCGCGCCGGCATCAACGGCATTTTCAACCAGTTCCTTGATGACGCTTGCCGGCCGCTCGATCACTTCACCGGCGGCGATCTGGTTGATCACCTGTTCGCCAAGTTGCCTGACTTGCATGAAACTCCCTCTACTCGGTTTCGCACTGCGGTCACTTCCTATATGGTCCGCGCCGAGTTTGTCTCGATTCTTTCCAGAGATTACCAGACCAATCGTGATCCGAGTGACCCACCATGACCGTTTCTGCACCGCTTCTTGTTGACGGGCTCAATGCCCTTGCCCCCTCATATAAGGGTATTTTATGTGATGTCTGGGGTGTGCTGCACAATGGCGTGTCGGCATTTGAGGAAGCCCACAAGGCCTTGAGGCGATATCGCGAAGAAGCCGGTGGAAAGGTCGTGCTGATCACAAACGCTCCACGCCCTGCGAAACAGGTCGGCGAAATGCTCACCAAGCTTGGAGTGCCTGCCGAAGCTTACGATTACATTGTCACTTCAGGTGACGTGACCCGGGAAGTCCTCATTGCCCAGGGCAGCAAGACCATATTGCATATCGGTCCGAACCGGGACCAACCGCTCTACTGGGATCTGGAAGCGACCTTTACGACCGACGACGAAATTTCCGAGGCGATCAGCTGCACGGGTCTTGTGGATGATGAAAACGAAACCCCGGACGACTACCGTGATCGCCTGCAGAAACTTGCCGACCGCAAACTGCCGATGATCTGTGCCAACCCGGACATCGTTGTCGAACGGGGGGACCGCCTCGTCTGGTGCGCCGGAGCACTCGCGCGGTTATATGAAGATCTCGGCGGCGATGTCACCATTCTTGGAAAGCCACACACGCCGATCTACAAGGTTGCCATGAAACGTCTGGAAGGTCTTGTCGGGGAAGACCTTGCCAAGGAAGAAGTTCTGGCCGTTGGCGACGGGTTGCCAACGGATATTCGCGGTGCCGTCGCCCAGGATATTGACGTGCTTTTCATTACCGCAGGCATTCACGCATCGGATTTCGGTCCTAGCGATGCTCCCGATGAACATCTGATCCGCCGCCGCCTGACAGAGGAAGGCCTGCGAGCCCGCGCTGCGCTGCCGCGGCTCTGGTGGTAAATCGGTGACTATAGAGCGTGTCCGTTCAGAAAATTCCGGACATGCTCCTCCACATCAAGCCCTTCATGGCCGGGTCCAAGACCTGATTGATTCATGAACCCCGTCACAGCGAGTGGCGCGATCAGGTTGAGCGACATCTGAAAAGGGTTTCCGGGTTTTATCCGGCCCGCTTCCTGGTGACAGGCGATGATGCGCGAAACATTTTGCATGTTTGGCATCAGGGCTTCGGCAGCCCCCCGCAGCTCAGGATAGTGGGAAAGCTGTGCGATCAGCGTGAGCACAAGTTCTCCGAAATGCTGATACGCAGACAAGTAAGACCGCACAATCTCGAGCATGTCTGCCTGCACGTCGTCACCGGCTTCGAGCTGACCGAACGGTGAATTGGTCAGGCCATGGCGAATTGCGGCCTCAATCAGCGCTGCCTTTGACCCAAAGCGCCGGAACAACGTGACTTCGTTGACATCTGCCCGCGCGGCAATTTCCTTGGTTGTGGTTGCCCCATAACCCCGCTCGCAAAACAGTTCAAGCGTCGCAAAATAGACAGCGTCTATGTCGATGCGTTTTGGCACTACACTTGCCCCTCACCCGCCTGTCTGGTCGCGGTGCGCCACCTGCAAGCGCAAACTTGCAATAAGATTATCATGCATTATTGCAAGTATCCACTTGCAATAATTAGATCCTTGCCGTATTGCAAGTCATTACTTTCATTCATTCTGCCGCTGATCCAATGAGAGATATTACTTTCATCTCGATCCCGGAAACCGAAAGAGTAATAGTGACTGAAGCTTCCGTCGGCAAATCAGTCCATGAGGAAACGCAAACAGTGGCCAATTTCCATGACGAAAATATCCGCTGCGCATGTCTTCGATATTCCGATCTTCCATCAAGAGTGCCGGTGCGAATCTCTTCAATATGACGCCAGAGGAACATTTCGAACGGAAATCCGTTGAAACACGTTTTACTGAAATCCACCTTTGTCCATCGTCCGAACCAGGAGTATTGACGTGTCGTTGCTGCGAAAAGCCCTGATCATTCCGCCAATCGCCGTTGGTGCCGCCCTGCTTTTCTATGCTGTCAGCGGCCGGGAAGCTCCGAAGCGTTCGGAGATTGAAGAAACGGCAACTGTCGTCCGGGTTGTCACCTCAACTCCTCAATCCTTTGTGCCGCGTGTCATAGGTTACGGCACGGTCGAACCTTCGCGCACACTTGACGCGATTGCCCAGGTCTCCGGGCGGGTGACGTTTATCAATCCGAACTTCAAACGGGGCGACTTCGTTTCCAATGGGGATATCCTTGTGACGTTGTCACCGGAAGACTACGAACTGGAGATTGCCGAAGCCGAGACAGACATCGCAAGTGCCAATGTCGACCTTGAAGAGCTCGACGTCACGCTGACGACCCAGAAGAAGTCACTCGAAATTTCAAAAGCAGTGCTTGATCTTGAGGAGCGGGAACTGGCACGTCTGAAGACGCTGTTGCAGAGAAAAGTGATCTCCGATCAACAGGTCGAAAACCAGGAAGCTGCTGTCTTGCAGCAAAGGACGGTTGTGCAAGACCTTGAAAACGAGATTGCCCTCAATCCAGTGAAACGCAAAGCGCTTGAACAAGCCAAGCGCAAGAATGAAGTTCGCCTGGAAACGGCGCAACTGAACCTGTCCCGGACCACGATCAAAGCCCCGTTTGATGCCCGAGTTGCCTCAGTCGGAATAGAAATCGATCAGTTTGTCGCCGCAGGCACATCGATCGGTGAATTGGACGGAGTGGATGCAGCCGACATTGACGTTCAGATCAGCCCCACGAACATGTCCGGCTTCGCCAATCTCGTGTTTGCCGGACAGCTTGAGACCGAGGAAGGCGTGCAGGACGCTCTCAGTCAACTGGACAGGCTTGACGCCGTCGTCAAGGTCGGCTCCGCCGGCAATTCTGCCACATGGGACGCTAGGGTCAAACGGATCAGCGACACGGTTGATCCGGACACAAGATCGGTCGGACTGATCGTCTCCGTCGACAAACCCTACGATACTCTGCGGCCCGCCGTGAAGCCTCCGCTCGTCAAGGGCATGTTCGCGGAGGTGGAACTCTCTGCCCAAGCCCTGCCGGAGCAGACCGTCCTGCCGCGCAACGCGGTCTTGAACGGCAAGATCATGACTGTTTCCGACGACCAACGCCTGCAGTTGCGGGATGTCTACATCGCCTACCGGTTTGCCGACATCGTGGTGCTCAAGAAACCGTTGTCTGAAGGAACACGCGTGGTCATCAGCGACGTTTCGCCAGTCATCGAAAACATGTTGCTGTCTCCTGTGGAAGACGAAAGTGCCGGTCACAGCCTGACCCTGGCTTCAGGCCACTCGAGCGAAGCGGGGGACAGCCAGAAATGATCCGCTATTTCGCCAAGCATCCAACTGCTGCCAATCTGCTTATGGCGGGTCTTATCGTTCTTGGCCTCCTCAATATTCCGAACCTTCTGATGGAGACCTTTCCGCAGATTCCGATCAAGGACATAACGATCAACGTCGCCTATCCCGGCGCAACCTCTTCGGATGTGGATCGGACCGTATGCCGCCGGATTGAGGACGCGCTGGACGGTGTCGAAAACATTCGCGAGTTGAAATGCGACGCGCGGGAAAGCCTGGCCCTGGCCACTGTCAGCATTGTCGAAGGCAAGGACATCAACCAGCTCATGCTGGATGTCGACAGGGAAATCAACGCCATCTCGGACTTTCCGGATGATGTCGAAGACCCGATCGTCGAGGAAGCCGGGCGGCTGAGCGATGCGACCTCTGTCGTCATCACCGGTATCAGGGACAAACCACAACTCAAGAACTATGCCGAAGCGGTCAAGGAACGCATGCTGCAGTTCGGTGGCATTCCACAGGTCGAAATCTCAGGTTTTTCCGATCGTCAATTCCGGATCGAGATACGTGATGCGGCCGCCCGCGAGCTCGGTCTTACGCTGTCTGAAATCGCCAACACCCTGTCCCGGCAAAACATCAACACACCATCGGGTGAAATTACCTCCGAAGGCGGATCCATCCTTCTGCGCTTTGCCGACGAGCGCTTTGCAGCCGATTCCTACGCATCGGTTGTCGTCGCCTCTTCAGCTCAAGGCGGACAGATCACACTCGGCGACATCGCCACCATCTCGGACCTCTTCGAGGATGAAGAGGTGGAAACCCGCCTTAACGGTGAACTGGCTGCGGTGCTGGACATCTCGATGACACGCAGCGACGACCTTATTCAAGTCGTCGACCGAGTGAAGGCCTTTATCGAAGACGAACAGGCCCGAACCGCCCCGGGCATCAAGCTCACCGTCATCAACGATGGGTCCATCGCCCTGAAAGACCGCCTCTGGATGCTGGTCAACAATTCGCTCCAGGGACTTGCACTCGTGGTCCTTGCCATGTGGATTTTCTTCGGCGGCCGCCAGGCTTTCTGGATCGGCATGGGATTGCCTGTCTCTTTCCTTGGTGCCTTGGCCGTCATGTCACTGCTTGGGCTGACCATCAACATGTTGTCGATGGTGGCGCTGCTGATCGTTGTTGGCATCATGATGGACGATGCGATCGTGATTTCGGAGAACATCGCGACCAAACGCCATCAGGGACTTTCTGCTCTTGAGGCTGCTGTCCAGGGAACCCTGCAAGTCGCCCCCGGCGTGCTCTCTTCCTTCCTCACGACTGCCGCGATCTTCGGAGCTCTGGCGTTTATCAGCGGAGACATCGGTGATCTTTTGCGGGTCATCCCGATTGTCATGCTGCTGGTTCTTGTGATTTCGCTGATCGAGGCATTCCTGATCCTGCCCAATCACTTGTCGCATGCCGCGTCCGACAAGCCGAATTTCGTGACACGCAGAGCGGAAGCCGGTGTGACATGGCTGCGTGAACACTTTGTTGGCCCAAGCGCTGCCTGGGCGGTCCGCAATCGCTATTTCACGGTTGGCTTTTGCATCATGGTCTTTTTGAGCACGATCGCGCTGCTGGCGGGTGGACTGGTTAAGTTTCAGGCATTTCCAAATGTTGAAGGCGACCAGATCGAAGCAAGGATAGAGCTTCCCGCCAGCGCAACGCTGAACGATACAAGGGCCGTTGTCGCTGAAACCATTTCCGCATTGGAACGTATGGATCAGCAGCTTTCGCCGCGCAATCCCGGCGGAACTTCCCTGCTGAAGAACGTTCTGGTGCGCTTTAACGAAAATAACGACGCCGGCACGAACGGGGCTCATCTTGCAACGCTCAACATCGATCTTATCGAGGGCGCGTTGCGGGAAGTGGGAAACCAGGAAATCCTGACTGCCTGGCGCCGGGAAATGCCCGACACACTGGATGTCCGACGGATTGTCATTACCGAAAGCAGCGTCGGCCCGGCCGGTCGCGCCATTGAATTGCGTTTGTCCCATAGTGATCCCCATGTTCTCGACCGGGCGTCCGCCGAACTGCAACAATGGCTGAGGGGCTATGACGGCGTTTACAACATTTCGGACGACCTGAGCCTTGGCAAACCGGAGCTTGCCCTTTCTCTCAAGGACGGTGCCGGAGCCGTCGGTCTCGATGCCAAGGAGATCGCGGATCAACTCAAAGGAGCTTACAACGGCATCACCGCCGATGAAGTTCAAGTCGGCGCGGAGAAATTTGAAGTCGATGTCCGCCTGGACATTGCCGACCGGAACAGTCTTGGTGACCTTGAGCTGTTCACAATCGAGACCCCGTCAGGAAACCGGGTTCCACTTGGAACCGTTGCCGACATTCTCTCAGATCGCAGTTTCACACGTATCAATCGGATCGACCGGGTTCCAACCGTAACGATCACCGGCGACGTTCTTCTCGGCGTTGCCAATGCAAATGAAGTCGTCACCGACACGGAAAAGCGGTTTGTTCCGCAACTTGTTGAGACCCACCCAGGACTTACAGCCTCCACCGAAGGACAAAATGCCGAAGGAGCCAAGACGCAGGCTTCCATGGCAACGGCGCTTGGCACCGGCCTGATCTTCGTCTTCATACTGCTGAGTTTTCAGTTCAGAAGTTACGCTGAACCCATCGTGGTCATGGTCCTTATCCCATTTGCATTGATCGGTGCGGTCTGGGGTCACCTGCTCATGGGCATCGATTTCACGCTTCCAAGCATGCTCGGATTCATTTCACTTGCAGGGATTGTG
>NZ_JAILWL010000289.1 GCF_025698965.1 Roseibium sp. | reverse complement strand
GGCCCTTCTTCACGCCCTTGCCAAGCCCTTTGTCCCGCAAGGAACGATCCAGTACCCGGATCGGAGTGTCATCGGCATGCAGCAGATCACTGCCCATGACCTCGGCCTCGATCCGGTCGATCAGAGGTTGAAGCACCCGCATGGCGCGACCGCACCAATCCGCCAGCGTGCTGTCGGGGATGTCGGCACCCATCCGGCCGAAGATCTCGTTGAGGCGATACAGCGGCAGGTGGTCGTCGAACTTGGAGACCAGAATGTAAGCCAACAGGCCCGCGCCTGCCATTGAACCCGGGATCGGCCGGCTCGGTGCAGGAGATTGAACCATCTTCTCGCACCGGCGACAGGATTTCTTCAGGCGGGCGATCTGGATGACCTTCAGCTGCGCCGCGATCATGTCGAGGATTTCGCTGACGTCCTCGCCCACGACACGCAGATCGCCGCCGCAATCGGGGCAGCATGTGCCAGGGTCCAGTTCCCGGCGCTCGCGCGGGGTCGCAGCCGACACACCCGGACGCCGCCGCGGCTTGTGCTCGCGCGTGTCGTTGTCGGCAGCTGCGGGCTCGTCCTCGTCCTGACCTTCGTCGACCGGCACACCAGCGCTTTCGGTAGCTGCGACCAGCAGATCTTCCAGCGCCAATTCCAGCTGCTCGATCTCACGCTCGACTTTTTCCGAGGACTTGCCGAAGGCCTGTTTCTGGAGTTTGGCAATCCGGAGCCGCAGGGCCTGAACCAGCTGGTCATGAGCTCGTAGCGTCGCAGACATCTTCGCGTTTTCCGCCTGCAAAGCGGCGATCTTCGCCTTCAGGATAGCGGGATCATCAGGAAGATTTACGGCATCGTCAGACATGAACCTGACTTACCACAGATCCAATGGAGAAGCTAAAAAAACTAAGCAAATCAGGGAGATAATTCACCCAACTCGAGCCGGCGGCGAACCCCAGTCCGGCCGCCAATCGATGCCTTCCCACAACATCGCCAACTGCGCCGAAGTCAGACGAGCCGTGCCGTCAGCAACCGAAGGCCAAGGGAAACGGCCCCGCTCCAAGACCTTGTAGTAAAGACAGAAGCCTTGGCCATCCCAGTACAAAAGTTTCAGCCGGTCACCCCGCCGCCCACGGAAGGCAAACACTGCACCACTCGTAGGTTTCTGACGAAGAACGTCCTGCGCAAGAGCAGCAAGACCTCCGATCCCCTTGCGCATATCGGTGGCACCGCAGGCGAGATAGACCCGAACGCCGGTCTCCGGGCCGATCATGCTGCTTCGACCAATCGGATCATGCGAACAAGCTCTTCGTCTGTAACTTGACCCCGACATTTCAAGACACGGCCATTCGAAAGAATAATCTCGACACAACCATCGAACCCAGGGGACATCGGTCCCTCAGGTGTCTCATCACTCGGATCCGGTAATGCTAGAAACACAGGTTCTTCAGAAACCGGAGGCAATAAGCCCTTGCGGCGAAGCTGGGCTCGCCATTGATAAAGATGTTGCCGACTTAAATCATGACGGCGGGCAACATCAGAAACAGTTGCACCACAAACACCAATTTCTTCCAAAATCGACAATTTCTCAGCGTCAGGCCAATAACGGCGACGCATGGTTCCCACTATGATTTCCTGCTGCATTCCAAGGCGCTCAAACAAACGACGTCATTAACGACGACAATATTGACGCAACATAAAATCTGAGCGCAGGAAAACACAGGCGGTAACAATCGGTCGGTTACGTTGCTCTTGCAGATACTCCCCGCAGACGGCGATCAAAGGCGCGGAGCGGGCCAGCCACCGCTTACCAATGAATGAAGGTGCAGTTATGATTTCGGAAGAGGTATTAGTCCGCTTGGTTGAGGCCGTTGAAGTGATCGTCATCATAGGCAAGAGGGACGGGCCACGGACTTACTAGGCTGCCTGGCCCGATCCGGTTCCTATCTGGAAAGTCAAACGCAGCCTGCCGCTGGAAACAATGCATCACGTTGGTGGGGGCCAACACCTGGCACGTATACCTGATTTGATTGGCTCGCGCAAAGCGGGCCTTTTTTGTGCATGGAGAGAAGAAATGCACTTTGAAGACCTGTGGATTGAAGGTAAGCGGTGCGCCGATCTCAATCGGATAGAGATGGTTCTTTTAGGTCAGGGAAGTAATGCTCATGCCACCCTATTACCCCGACAACATCGAGGAAAACAATGTGACAGCACCCTGTAATCTCTTCGCAGACGAAGACTGTTACAACTTCTTAAAAGCCGCCGGGTATAGAACCAATTAAACGCGACACACTCTAAAGGCAGGGATGCTTGCCACAACCGGTCAAGCCCATCTTGTCCAGTCGCACCGCTGGCTTCGGTGCTGCTGTTGTTGCCCTATAGAACCTATTCCAATAAAAACCCGGCACGAGCCGCCCTATCCCGGATGGAAGTGCATCGCTTGATCTGCTCCGTTTTGGATACATAGGGCACGAAAGGCGTCGGCGGAACGTATTTGTTCAGCTTGATGGTAAATACCTCATATGAGAGCCCCGTCCGATCTTGGACATAGCTCTCAAGGGCTACCTGATCGTACTCGAAGCCACATTTCTCTTTAGCTTCCATGAAGATCAGCATGTGGTGCAGGAGTGCTGTCTTTTCCATTTCAGACTTGCCAAGCCACGTACCAGCACAGGCTGTTGTTGTCAGAAGAACAGCAATGATCGTAAGAGTGTATTTCACAACGGGTGTCCTGATGTTGATCAGTTGTCCAGCACTTCCAGCTTTTTCGCTGCGCTTTTGATCCTGTTACAGATAATTCTCTGCCATTTTTTCGAGTAGCTTTTTATCCTTGTCTCGACCCTTTTATCGCCTTCAACTATCCCTGCGATAAAGATTTCAACATCTTTGATGTCGGAGTTTTCAACGCGTTTGCGAAAAACCTTACGATCGATTTTGAACCCGCAAATTTTTCGGCTTCAAAAATTTCGGACAATCTGCCTCTTTTTTAACAGCTCTCCGGTATCGTGCTGCTTGGCACAGTATCGACCAGCAGGATGTAATCCGGCAACACTTTAACCTATGCAGGATTAGGAATTGCGATACTAAAAACCGTGGCAGTGACAACCTATTTCATGGCATGTGTCCTTTTCTCAAAAAATCAAAAATACGCGCCACATTGTTTGTTATGGCAAAGACGCGCTGAAATTCGCGCGGCGCGACCTGGCGCGCGCGGAGCGCTCGCACGGCCGCAATGATTGCCGGCTGCCCAAAGCCGACGCGCCCACTTGAGGTGAGACATAGCGGAAAACGGCCGTGGCACCTGTTAAAGCGCCATGACCGACATCGCTACGTTCAGACGAATTCAAAATCATCTGCATGAAAGTCGGCAACGACGACATTCTGCAAGAGTATGCTGGTGTCCGGATCAATTGAGATCGTTGTATGCGACCCGTCATCCGAAGCTGCGGCGAGCACGCTGGCAAACGATCCGAATAGATCGATCTCGAATTCAAGAACGTCTTCGGACCCTGCACCGGCCACAAAATCGGTGACCGTGTCATGACCAGTGTCAGCGGCGCGGAATACGAACGTGTCGGAATCATTTCCGCCGCTCAAAGTGTCGTCTCCAAGACCGCCTATCAGGCGATCCGCACCGTCCGCGCCGTAGATCGCGTCGTTACCGGCTTCACCGTCGATGGTGTTACCGAAGCTCGAACCCCAGATGCCATTGTTGCCAGAACCCATCTTCGCGTGTTCAAAACTGCCTTGGTTCAACGAGTATTGCCGGTCATCAGAGCTAGTGTAGATCAGCGTATCGATACCGGCGTCTCCGGAGAACCATGTATCGTCAGCATCAGCATAGATCGTGTCGTCACCGTCCTGGCCCTGCAACGAGTCTGCGCCCGCGCCACCATCGATAATGTCATTGCCACCACCGGCCTGAACAAAATCATCACCGTCTTCCAGATAGATTTCATTGTCGCCCTCGGTGCCCCAGACTTTGTTGTTGCCGGATCCGGCGTGGATCTTTTCAAATGCGCCTTGGTTCAATGAATATTCGAAGTTGTCTGATCCTGTGTAAACGAGGGTGTCGATGCCGGCGTCTCCGGAGAACCAGACGTCGTCCGCGTCGGCATAGATTGTATCGTCACCATTCTGGCCCTGAAGCGTGTCAGCGCCCGCGCCACCGCGCAGGATGTCGTTACCGTCGCCGCCCTGCAGGAGATCGTCACCGGCTTCACCGTCAAATTCATTGTCAGCCGATCCGCCCCACAAGGTGTTGTTGCCGGATCCTGCGCGGATGATTTCAAAGCTCCCCTGAGCCGAGGCGTATTGAAAATCATCAGTGTCGGTGTAGATCAGCGTGTCGCGGCCACCGTCACCGGTAAACTGCGTGTCGTCAGCGTCTGCATAGATAGTGTCGTCGCCATCACCGCCGTGCAGAATGTCTGCGCCAAGATCCCCGTTTAGGATATCATTGCCACTGCCGCCTGAAACAAAATCCGCACCTTCACCACCGGAAACAGTATCATTGCCGCTGCCACCGGTAAGATCGTCATCACCCTTACCGCCATTGAGTTGATCGTCGCCGGCATCGTATCATTGCCGCCATAGCCGTTGTAAAACGCACCTCGACCATCCGCCCTCGGGGACAGGTTCGGTGTATCGTCACCGTTTCCGCCATGGTTACCGGTCCCTGAAAAATCGAAATTGAAGTCACCATCGGTGAAGTCTTCAATAATAACAGTGGCGACATATCCGGTCCAATAAGCGTCTATATTTTGACCGAACTCAGAGGACCACGCGTTATGCATCACATAAAGATCGCCGTCCTTTTCGAAGGCGGCAACTTCTGAATTTTCGCTGACGTAAAAATCTCGACCTTCAAATGATACGTGATCAAAAGTTTCGTTCGGCTTGTTTAGGATGACGGATGTATTATCAGAGCTTTGGATTTCAATAACGCCGGTGCCGTCAACATCGCGGATACGATCCACCGTGTCGAAGCGTGCCAGACTGGCATCAAAAGCGTACCCTTTTTGATTTTGATGGTGGATTGTCCACCCTTCAATAAAATCAAAATAGCTGACAGGCGTGTCTGAATTCACATCGATAGTGTGTTCGGCTTTGTGTATCAGGTAGGTGTCTGCGCCGGTCCCACCATCCAGTATGTCTTGTTCTTCATCGTCAACAAAACCGGCGTTAGAGGGCAAATCGCCTTTGACGACAGCTGTCAAAACGTCATTTGCGGTGCCTCCTGAAAGCGTATCTATGCCGTCGCCGCCTTCTACGAGATCTTTACCGGTGCCACCGACAAGGAAATCATTATCGGCGTTGCCGAAAAGCCTGTCGTCGCCAGCGCCGCCTAAGATTTCGTCATGCCCGGCACCACCGTAAACATGATCCTCGCCATCGCCAGCGAAAAGTCTTTCATTATCGATCATCCCCAAAAGCAGATCGTTTGTATCAAGAGACGAAGTGTCGATTGTACCGTTTACAAGCCCGTACCCATCCAAAGGCCCGGTAATTACGTTTTCAACAGCCCCCCCATCAGTAAAATCAAATTGATTATTTGCTCCGGGGGCAACGCCCCATTGTAGCTGGGTGGCGGCAGCGTTAAGAGGGATTACGCCGGTATAACTGACGCGTTCGTCTATTGTCTGACCGGACTGTTTTTCTTGAAGAATTTGATTGGTTGTTCTAACCGTTTCACCAGTGTAATCGGCGTTGTCTTGCGAATAATTGTTGGGCGCATTTTTATTGATAATGCCATTCGCAAGATCATGCTTGTTTCCTACCGCATGCACCAATTCGTGGATGATCACGCGTTTAATATCGAAATCAAACGTTTCACCGTTCTGATTGACGGCTTTCAGATTTTCCAATCTGTCAGGATTGAAATTTACAACACCCTGATTTGTGTAGGCGAAATTTCCTTGGTTCGGATCCGAGAAAAATTGCAGATCCATATTACGAGCCACAGCGGTATCCAAAATCGCTTGCCCCGTTTGCGTGCTGTACATGATTCTGACAGCGGCTTCGATCTCTGCGCGATACTGAGGATCCACTTCAAAATTTGGATCAAAATCCGGGTTAGCTGCCCAGTTCCATTTAATCAGCGCCATAACATCCGGTAAAGCCATTTGAATTCTCTTGTGATTGGGTGAACTTTTCCAGCCTTATAAAACTGATTCACAACAAAAAAAGAAGGTGCCGTCACATTGTTTGGCGAATAGGCGCATGAAGCTCCACCGGCTGTTTTTCAGACGTGTCGCTCGCTCATGATTCTCCACTCGGCCATGGCCTAAAGTCGTTGATTTCGAATTTGTGCTGCCGCGTGGGCAAATCCACTTACTGAAGTGTTTCCCGGCCTGGTGTGACAGTTCTTGGTGAGGCTTGAGTAACGGATTGAGAGGGCAGGGTCAGCTTCAGTCCGTCGCGACCGATCTCAAGGTTTCGCCCGCTCCACGCCGCAATCAGGCAGATCGCAATCACAGCTAGCAAAGTAAAAACGTGGGTGGGGTTTAGTCGCTTCATAGTCACACCTCTCAACAAAAACATGGTGTGCCTGTCGCTCGCTGCTCGCTGCGCACTTTGGGTAGCCGTTTTGCAAGCGTCAAGTAGCCTAGAAATTTGGTGCGAGCTCGTGAATCCTTGCACGTGGGATTGAGTTCTTTCTCATTCTCTACTGCCAAGCCGAAATTTACTGAGTCCTTGCATGATTTAAAGAACTAAGTTTGTGGAAAACTTTTTGGAGGCAGCTAAAGAGCACTGTCGAAGACCTGAAATCGTAGCAACAGGCGGTGCGCCTAAACGGTCGTTCTTTCTTATGAGGTTGCTGCAGGAGCGGGTTTCTTGGTTCTATATGTCTGCCGACACATCTGTCGCCTTGGCAGATGGAACTATAAAAATCCTGTCCAGAAGGGTTCTTTTCAGCAAACAGAAGGTAGTTGGCACAGCCAAGCTGTTTGCACGCAATGCATGCCCGCAATGATCTCATCAAAGGCCAAATACAAGCTTGTAGGGACCTGCAACTCTGCCTAGAATCAATTTGCGAATGCGGACCAGTTGAATTCGAAGAGGTGCAACGCCCAATGACCCAATCGCGGGCTCTTACTAGTTCAAGCTTGTTCTCGCAGGAAGCAGATACACGTGTGCTTGCTTTAAACACACCTTGGCCAATCCTGATGCGCAAGGACGAGACAATCGGCATGAAGCAAGCCGAGGACATGACGGGCTTAAGCTCGAAAACCATCAAACGCTGGTGCAAAGAATTGGGTGTAGGTGTACATAGCTGTTCTAGTGCACCATGGCGAATATCTGCTCCAGCACTAATGATGGTCCACCACGGTGATATTTGTGCTCTCGAGCTGCTCCGGCAGGGCAATCGAGCACATGCCAGGGTCGCCCGCTACTTTGATGAGCTGGGACTGCCCATCTAATGTCGCTGGTGGTAGGTGCTCGTTACGCGCACTGAATGGGCAAAGCCTTCAACCGATAATCGGTCAAATGTGTCCGGACGCGGATAGTCCCAATGCTGCGAACTGCATGGTTTATTGATTTCAAGGGTGAGATCAGGAGCCAGCAAAATGTACAGTTCAGCCATAAAACAGAGCCAGGCTACGGACCCGGTGGTCAATATCATGTTGACCGGCGGGCGTGTCACTTTGAGCTTCAGAGAAGCCGCTTTCAGCGCTGCGGCCCGAACCAACACCTCCGTCAACGAATTAGTTCTCACAGCCCTCGCTGAAAAGCTTGCAGGTGAAGGTTATCGCTTTGGTGGTGTCTTCAAGAGAGGTGATTTTACGAGTTTGGGTCTCACACCCTCTGCTGACGTCTTGGAATACCGTGGAAAGTGAAGGGGAGAGAACCAAATGCCACTGGATAAAAGCAGCCCTATTTCGGGTGAAACGGGCGTTTACAACCCTTGGGACTTGAGCGCTCCAGTGGGAGAACGAGTCGAGAAGCCAGGTTTCTTCGATGCTATTGGACCAGCAATCCGGTCCGAAAACATTGGTGGTTCTTACCTGGCATCCGAGGAAATGGCCATTGAGAAGCGGGAATACTATAGAACCGTTGACGGATATAACCCTTTCACCAATGGCGACCTGATAGGTTACGAGGAATACGAAGATAGGTTCCTTGATGCCCCTCAAAACCCAACCGTTGTGGCTGCGATCAAAGCTGACATCGATCGGGAGAAGAAGGATCGAGAAACCGTTGTCGCGGCAGGTTGGGCAGGAACCTTTGCGGACTTAACAGCGAGTGTTCTGGATTTGCCGACCCTGCTTCCAGGTGGGGCAATGGTCAGATCTGGTGCTGCAGGGTACTCGGCAGTGCGTACCGGTCTCTCTGTCGGTTT
>NZ_JAILWL010000288.1 GCF_025698965.1 Roseibium sp. | reverse complement strand
TTTATCTGAAGCAGAACGTGGTTTGAAAGCTCAAACAGCTTTGCTTCATTCGACAGAGCGATTGGTTGAGAGATTATGTCCGTTCTTGTTTTCGATCTGGATGGAACACTTGTGTCTTCGATGGAGGACCTGGTCGCCACGCTCAACGTGGTAATGACCGATGCAGGATATTCTGCGATCCCGCAAGACGACATTGCGCACATGGTCGGTATGGGGGCCAAAGTTCTCATCCAACGCGCTCTGGACCATAACGGCATCGAATGGAACGACGACACAGTTGCTCCCTTGTATGCGCATTTCCTGGAACACTACGCCAACAACATCGCGGTTCACACAAGACCGTTCGACGGTGTTGTCCGCACTCTTGAGGCCTTTCGAAAGGACGGCTGGAAACTTGCCGTGTGTACCAACAAGGCTGAAAGCCTCACCCTGCCGCTCCTGGACGAGCTGGACTTGTCCAGACATTTCGATTCCGTTGTTGGCGGTGACACTTATGCGGTTTCAAAACCCGATGCAGAGCCAGTACACGGTGCTATCCAGCGAGCTGGCGGACGCATTGAAGGCTCCTTGATGATCGGCGACAGCGGCACGGATATCAACGCCGCCCGCAATGCCGGTATTCCCGTTATCGCGGTCGATTTCGGTTACACGCCCGTGCCTGTGACAGAACTTGGACCGGACATCGTGATTTCTCATTTCGACGAACTTGCCGCAGCAGTGAATGCCCTGGCGGGTATTCCGGCATGACTTTGCCAGCTTAATCCGGGCGGATTGGAAACTAGGCCTTACCACACGAAACTGTTTTTCCAGTCTCTGGCTAGCCGGTCAGACAAGCCTGATTGCCTTCCGCTGTCCACTGACACGCACACACATGAACAACAGTCCAAGTCAGAATTTCGCTGGAACGCATTCGGTGTTCCAGCAGCAACCCCACTCCGGATCGGTCGCTGACACCTCTCGGCGAAAGTGGTTTTGGACATGACTAAAAACAACCGCGTCGAAAGCATGCAAACGATGACGCAGGCGACACTTGAAGCCAACGAACACTGCCTGACGTCACGCTTAGGAACGGTTGACGATTTTGCTGAGCAGGTTTCCGGAACTCGAACCAGCTTCCATGTCAAACCGGCGGCAACAACTGAAAACAAGGTTTATCGGGCTCTTTGTGAACCCCGTTCAACACTTTGAAATCTATTTTTTCAAGTAGACGCTACTGAATTTCAAAATACATACCCGACCCAATCACCACCACAACGGCCAAAACGACAACTCCAAGTGCCAACGCGTTGGCCGTCTCCAGCAGTGACTTTTTCTTTGACATCGACAGGCCTACCTGTTCAGAAACATTAGTGAGAAGGAAAGAATAGGCAGCCCAAACTACCGCTACGTTAACAAGAAAGCTAATTGGAAGGTTTTTATTGAGTGACGTTGGGGAAATTGCCATCTCTATCGCAAATGCAAGTAATTCCCGGTTCGCCAAGATCATCACCGACAGGCAAGCTACCAGTCGAGATCAACACCCCTGGCGCAAGCCGGCAACAACGCATCTTTAAAGCCAAATTTCCTTCTTGAAACCCCTGCCCGCTCTACTAATCCTTACTTGAAAGCAATTTGTATTCGGCACATGTCAAAGAAAAGCAATCTTCTTGCATACCAAACCGGTTGCCCACAGCGCGCAATCAAGTAAAGAAACAAAAGGCCATTGAAAGAACTGAAAGTCTAGTCAACATCATCCGCGTTACTTGAATCCTACTTTCTTTATTTTAAACAACCTTCATCAACTCCCGATGAATGTGTTCGGATTCTCTTTGGGAAGTGTAGATAGCACTGTGTTGCGAGATTCACTTATCGGGTGACAGCAGGCGACATTTCAGTAGACGACCAAGTTCCCCCGGGCCTAAAGTCGCTGTGAAAGAAAGTCATCCAAAGTCAGATCACTGCCTGTTTCACTTAAACATCGGGTCCATCAGGCCGATATCGGCAGGCGTTTTTCCGCTGCTGTAGGCTGAATGGTAAGCTGTGAAAGTGGTGTCGAATTTTGTGGTCGTGTAGAGACCGAACTTGAAATAGTATCCTTGGACGGCGGCGTTGTCGTAACCGGTGGATCCCTTGTAGTCTATGAACTCCACCCAGTCTGAGTTACATTCCGATGGATCAAGCACGTCACACTTGCGGTGCCAGGCATGGATTTCACCTCTATCGTCCGGTGCCCAGATGATCTTGTATGCATAATCATGAAAGACGCCCGGCTCCAGTTCAGGAGCCGTGTAGAGGATCTGGCCGTCGTGCTCATCCCCGAGTTTCGCAATAATTTGCTTGTTGAAGAGTTCAACCGCGAATTCTTTGTTCCAGAGCCGATGAGATAACGGCGGTCGGTGGAATGGTTTGCCGGGTTGATCGAGTTCATGCCATTGCGCCAGCACTAGTCTATGCTGAGAATTGACAGGGAAATCTTCAGGGATCAGCGTGGAAATGCGATACCAGGCCTCCTCCCCGTTCTTGGAGATGCGCGTGTCGGCCAGCTCCGCACGATTGCCGCCGAAAAGCTTTTTGTCGTCCGGCTTGATGGTGAACTGCAGCAGCCGTTCAAGATTCGGATAGTCGGCGAACGTGACGATTTTGCCTGAACCGCAATTCACCAAGCGCTCGGTGTTAATGTAGTCGGGAAAATCGTCCGGCTTGCCGTCGCAACTGATCGATCGCTCCTTGATGGCAACAGCCTTGCCGTCCAGTACGAGCTCGTCTGAGGTTTGTTCCTGCGCAAACGTGTTGCTGACCTGCAAGGCGGTAAAAATGAAGACGGCACCGGCGGTGATGAACGTTCCTTGTATCCGGTTCCGATCAACTGTTTCTAATTCGCCTAAACCTAACATTTGGCACTTCTCCAAGCAGACGCCGTATACAACAGCCTAGCAACACACATGAATTGAGACAACGTGATCAGGGCTGTTCGAGAGATTACTTGTCTGCGGCTGTTTTGTTGAAGAATTGCACAAATGCGCTTGAAAACCGCGCAATCCCCAACCGATTTACCATATTGGCTCAACTCCCCCTGCGAAGCGGAAACTGCCTTGGTAGTCTTTTGATCGTGATTCACCGTCGCCAGTGCGATTCGGCAAGGTCGGCCAGTTTCCGTGAGGATTGAGACAAAATGGCAACGCAAACTGCTCCGAACCCGGTTCGCGAGAAACTTATGAAAGGTCTTGCCTATCAAAAGTCCGGCGAGATCGAAAAGGCGCAGCGGTGTTACAAACAGGTTCTGAAGAAAACACCAAACAATCCAGACGCCCTCAATCTCATCGGAGTTACATATAGGCAGCTCGGTTTTCCCAAGCGAGCTATCGAGTTCATTCAGAAGGCAATCGCTTCCAATCCGAACCAGTCCTCATTCTACGCCAATCTTGCCCGTGCGATGATGGACGTCGGAACGGATCCGGACAGCTTGCTGGCGGTGTCGCATAAGGCTTTGTCGCTCAACCCGGTAGAGCGCGAGGCGCTGAACATCAAGGGGATTGCCCTCACCTCTCTCGAACGGTGGGAAGAGGCGGAAGTAACCTTTCAAACTGTACTTAAGAGCTTCCCGAATTTTGGTGACGCAGTCCAGAATTTCGGTCTGCTGCTGCGCAAGCAGAAAGAACATGAACGCGCCCTGGACCTATTCAACCGAGCCATACAGCTGATGCCTGGTGTCGCAATTAATTATGTCGAACGAGCACGGTGCCGGCTTGAACTGGAAGACTTGAAAGTCTCTAGGCAAGAACTGCAAGATGCGCTGGCACGGTTTCCAGAAAATGCCGACCTGCAACATGAATACGCCCGCATGTGTTTCAAGTCAGGTGCAGTCGCAGAAGGCCTCCCCTACGCCGAGAGAGCAATTCATGAAAACGAGAAGGATCCGCACCGGCGAGTGACTTTTGGGGTCATGCAATACAGCGTCGGTAACTTTGAAGCCGCAATCCAATCTCTTGACACGGCACGGCAACTTTCACCGGCGGATATGCCAACCGCAGAATGGAACCTTTCGCTGAGCTTGATGGCAGCGGGCCGTTTGAAGGAAGCCTGGGAATATCACGAAGCTCGCTTTAGGGACGATCTTTCAACAGTCGTGTGCCGAGAGTTTGATGTTCCAAAGTGGGATGGTGAACCAGCCAGGGACAGCACTGTGATGATCTGGAACGATCAAGGTGTCGGCGATGCGATCCGGAATGCATCACTTGTACACAGCGTTCTGGAAAACCATGAGGACGTGATTTTCGAAGCACCGGTTAAACTTTACCCGTTGTTCAAACGCAGTTTTCCGGACGCCAAGGTACGGCCAAGTAAATTCGACGTTGAAACCAAAATGCCAACTATCGACGATTATGATTGTCATTGCTGTGTTGCCGATCTAGGGGCGTATTACCGCCGCGAAATCACAGATTTTCAATGTGGCAGGGCACCGTTCCTGAGTTTTGACAAGGAAAAAGCACAACTGTTTCACACGCGGCTCGGAGCTGCCGGTGAAAAACCCGTCGTGGGTGTTTCCTGGCGATCAGGTAATCTGGCACCGTGGCGCGCCCGCTGGTACCTGAGCATTCTGGATTTCAGCCCGATTCTGGAAACGCCCGATATCACTTTCGTGAACTTGCAGTACGGAGCGCTCGAAAAGGAACTCACCTGGCTTCGCGAGGCCAAGAACATCAACCTCCACGCATGGGATGACATCGATCTGCGCGACGATCTAGATTCGGCTGCCGCATTGACAGCTTGTGTGGATCTGGTCATAACAGCCAATACGAGCGTCGGAGATCTCGCAGGCGCACTGGATGTCCCGTGCTGGCGATTTGGATCAATATCGACGGTCATCCTGTTGGGTGAGCAGAACCCACCCTGGTATCCATCAACCACGTACTATAAAATCCAACCGGATGAACGGGCCGTAGATATCGTCCCGGCCCTTTGTGTCGACCTGGCTGCATGGGAAGCGACTGCCAATATTGGTGCGAGGAAAGAACGCCTCGGGCTTTAGGAGGCGGTGTCCAAGGCCCGCAACCTAGCCTGCGAGTTCAAACAGACGCTTGTTGAAATCACGCGTCGTTTCTCGGAATTCCGCTAGGCATTTCGCCATGGCAACTTTCTGCACATCTTTCTGACCAAGAAGACTAATCAGTTTTTCCGCAATCCGGTCTCCACCACCTGCATCGGCTTCGTTCTGAGTCGACAACCAGTTTTGCTCAAGTCCCGCTTCCTTCAGGAAGAAGCCGACCTTGTCGTGACTGCCCAGGCCAACCGGTACTGTGTTCATGCCGAAGGGTACGATGTTTGCGTGCCCACGCATACCGATCGTCAGATCCATCTGGCTATAGGCATCGGCCAGGAAACCTACCTGTGCGAAGGACGGCGGATAGATGTGTGACGCAGAGTCTTCAAGGTTGATCGTACGCTCACCAAGCCTGGACTTGAACATTTCCCACACATCGCTGTCAATCCTGTCAACAAGATGAGGAATGAAATAGACGCGCATCCCGGGATAAGTGCGTGCCATCGTTTCAAACGCGTTGCACAACGCGTTAATGAGCTTTTGGCGGTTTTCACTCCATGGCTCCTGAAACCGGAAGTGCGGCCTGTCCCCTGCCCAGTTCAAACCAATCCTGATGTCCGCATCCGCGCTGCCCGGCAGGGTGAAGGCATGCGGCTGAACGAACATTCCCGGGTCCGGAATGATCTCAATACGATCTCCGTCAAGACCACCCGCCACAAGGGCGTCCTTGCTGCCTTGATTGCGAACACTGAAAAGCGAGGTTTTGGCCTGTGTTTCCCTGAGGTGCTCCATCGCATTCGGCAGAAGTTTCATTTCATCGAAATGGAATGCGTTGTAACCGATACCGTATGTCGCGACGGGAACCTTGATGCGTTTCAGATCCTCGATCCCAATGTTGAACTGCCAACCTGAGCGGCTACTGTCCTCAGGTCGATGGAAAATCATACCACCGCCACCGAGAACTATCAGGTCACATGTCTCGTTGACCAGGTCAATCAAGTCACTGTGAAACACCGTCTGCTGACAGTGAATTGGCAAAAAATCGAGCGGTTCGGGTGCATCTTCCCGCATGACTCGCATTTGCCCCTGCTGGAGAGCCAAGTCGCCGTAATTCCGGCTCCATCCGCCCACGTGCGCTATTCGGATCAATGTTCTACCCCTCCGTTGACCAGGTTGACATCCAGGTCAAAGCCCGGGGCTTTCAGAAAATGCTCGGCCATTGCAAAGTCATCTAACGAGTTGATGTCCAGGGAATGTAACCTGTCCATCACAAATGGTCGTGCATCTTCCGTGTGGAAGGTCTTTTTTTCTTTCAAGAGCGACGGGGACGCGATGTAGATGCTCCCGTTAACGCCGAAGACGGGTTTGATGTTCTGCCGTTGAGTGTTCGGATTTACACCTTCTATAACCGGCAAGAGTTTGTCCTCCTCGATCCAACGCAAACTGATCAGCGGTGTCAGGCTGCGATAAACGGAAACAACCGGACGCAGGGGATTTTCTGAAAACTTGGCAAGCGCTTTTTCAACATGCCAACTCCGCCTCAAAGGAGACGTCGGAAGCAACATGGCGATAGCATCAGGAAGCTTACGCCCCTGTTCTTCAAGCCATGAAATAAAATGCAGAATGACATTGATCGCGTGGACATTGTCGTTTGCAAACTCGGCCGGCCGAATGAACGGTACGGGGGCGCCGTAGTCGGCGGCAACGCCTGCAATTTTCGGATCATCCGTCGACACAACAATCTCGCTGACAGATGACACCTTCGAGGTTTCTTCCAACGTCCAGGCAATAAGGGGTTTACCGGCCAATTCTTTCAGGTTTTTACCAGGCACAGCCTTTGACCCGCCGCGCGCCGGAATCACAGCGATGCAGCTCATGAGGCACCAGATGTGAGAGAATTGTCGTTCATGATCAACGTCGTCCGCTGTTGAATTTAGTTTCATGGTTCGATCAACAACGTCTGATTATCAATCCATGAGTCAAAGAATACTCGATTTTCAACAAGTTATCGAAAGATACCTACGACCGCAGGACGCTCCCGGGTGGTCAAAGCACTGATGTACGGTTCTAATGACGTCCAACTACTCAATCCAAAACTTGAAAACCTGTTCGAGCGCTCAATGTCCAACCCGTCCTCGCCTCCTTTGTTTCAAAAGCAGCTATACGAGCTTGCCCTGATTTCGGACAAAACCACCCGGGTGCACTGGCCGTGCACCCGCGACAGTGACATCCCGGTTCTGCGTGACGAAGAGAGCGGCGTTGTGTTTTTGGCACAGCTGCCTGACCTGCAAGCTCACTACGACAAAAAGACGATCAGCAAAAATTCCGAAGCGGAGGTTTTCACGCGGGAAGGATTGCTCAAATTGAAACGAAATGACGATCTGCGAAGACGTCTTGATCAGACCAGGGACCTTATCTCGGGCCGCAAAATTTGCGACTTCGGAACAGGACGCGGCCTGTTCCTGGATCACGCCATTTCCGTTGCACGTAACGTCAGTGGTGTGGAGATCCGCAAAGATATGTGCGACATGATCCGCAAGAGGCTTGGCGACAGCGTTTCGCTCTTTTCCGATATTACTCACGCACCAGAACAGTTCGACGTGGTCACGCTTTTCCACGTTCTCGAACACATACCCGATCAAATCGGGATCCTCCGCGCGATTTTCGAAAGCCTTGCGCCCGGAGGTCTCATCTTTGTGGAAGTGCCGCACGCTCGGGATTTCCTGATCGAAGACATCAAATCCGAAGCTTATTGCAACTTCACGTTCTGGAGCGAGCACATGGTTCTGCATACCAAGGAAAGTCTCGCAGTTTTCATGCGCGACGCTGGCTTTGTCGGAATATCTGTAGACGGCTTTCAAAGATACGGCCTTGCAAACCATCTTTATTGGCTGCAGCACCGAAAACCAGGCGGACATGAACATTATGCTCATTTGGTCGATGACGAAGCAGATGCCGCCTACAGTCGCAATCTCGTCAGACGCGATAGGAGCGACACGCTGATTGCAGTCGCCAGAAAACCGGTAGCTTGAGACTAGATCGTTTGAAGCCTCTCAAGCCGTGGCGCACTCAGACGGAAAGTCTATTTTTTCCGCTTGCAAAGTATCATTGCGCCTCAACTTTTCTGCGATAGGTTTTTCGCCGTCGTAAAACTTCAATCTGCCGTCACCTTTGACCACTTCAAATCGCAGCAACTGGCCAACAAGCTCAGCCATCTCATCCATTTCCAAGGACGCCTTTTGGTCGGATCCCCAGTCTGAGCGGTCGAGCGTAACATGCCGCTCAACTGAAACCGCTCCCATGGCAACAGCGCAAACGCTGGGCAGAATGCCGCT
>NZ_JAILWL010000287.1 GCF_025698965.1 Roseibium sp. | reverse complement strand
TGCCTGAGTGACGCACAGATAAACTGCCAGAGTTCTTCGGTATCGTAGTGAGGATAAGGTGGACCGCTGAGTACGCGATTTGGACGCGCCAGAACACCGATTTCCCGTTCTTTTTCAATGTCGACAACGGCTACTTTGGCGTTGGTCTTGCCGATATCGATTACGCCGACATGTCTTGCAGTCGTCATCAGCTGTCAATCCATGTGAAAGACGGTTTCCAACGTCTCTGCAACCGGTTCGTTGTTATCCCTGGTTTCCATGATATCGGCCATGTGGGCCCACCATTTCTGCATCACCGGGTTATGCGGCAGCTTGGCCATACCATCTGCATTTTCGCGCCAAAGCACCCCGAAAAGGATATTGGTATCTCTGTCGAGATGGATGGAATAGTCCCTAATTCCAGCGCTTTTCAAAAGCTCGACCAGTTCCGGCCAGATCTCGTCATGCCGTTTCCGATACTCAGCCTCCATGCCGGGATTGAGCTGCATCTTGAATGCAAATTTTTCCATTCTCATGCCTTTCTGCGGGCAAGGATGTGCCTTGCTATCCGCGGCAGGGCGATGACTGCGATCAGAAGCAGGCCGATAAAGATGGACATTACGATGCCCGGTACATTCAAAAGACCAAATCCGAACGTGACCATGCCCATGACGAATGCGGCAATGACGACGCCGGGTATCGTTCCTGATCCACCCAGAATGTTGATGCCACCCAGCACCACCATCGTGACGACTTCGAGTTCCCAGCCGAAGGCGATCGACGGTCGCGTCGCTCCGAGGCGGGATGTCAGGCAGACCGCTGCGACCCCAGACATCAATCCGGTCAAAAGGAACAGGGCGAATTTCACGCGCTTTACCCGTATGCCGGAGAAAAGTGCACCGACCGGATTATTGCCGATCACATAGACTGCCCGACCGAAGTTTGTCTTGTGCAGCAAGATTGCAAACAGGAGCGCCATGACCGCAAACAAAAGAAACTCGAAAGAGATCACCCACCAGACGTAACCCTGGCCGAAATAAGCGAAATCGGCCGGATAACCGGTATAGGCCTTGTCGCCAAGCACGATATAGGAAACACCCCGGAACAGGCTCATGGTGCCGATCGTCACCACAATCGAGGGCAAGCCGAAACCCGTCACAAGGAAGCCGTTAAATGCGCCGCAGGCCAACCCTACGCCGAGTCCGATCAGAACCAGAAGTGACGTATCGACCCCCATCTGGACGGCAAATCCCATCGCTGTTGACGCAAGAGCGATAATCGAGGCGACGGACAGGTCGATCTCGCCTGAAATGATCAGCAGCGCCATCGCAAAGGCGATCAAGGCTTTTTCGGTAAAGTTGAATGTTGCGTCCGACAGGTTCCAGGGGTCCAGAAAATAGGGAGAAGCAAAGCTGTTGACGACGAAGACACCGATTGCAACGACCAGCAGAAGCAGCTCCCAACTTGCTAGAAAACGCTGAAGGGGCGTTCTCAGGCGGTCGGGTATTCTTCGCCCGGTGGCTTGCGAATTGGCTTCGGCATTGCTCATGTCGCATGCTCCGCTTCTTTCAGGATGACCCGGCCCTTAGCGCGATTGGAAGTGGCGTTGAATGCCACGGCGATGATGATTGCGCTGCCTGAAATGGCGAGCTGCCAGAATGGTGAGATGTTGATGACGGGCAGGGCGTTTTTGACGATGCCGAGAAACAAGGCCCCCATCAGCGCCCCGGCGACGGAACCGATCCCACCGGCAATTGAAATGCCGCCGATGACACAGGCCGCCACCACTTCAAGTTCGAATCCACCTGCGATATCGACATAGGCAACCGCGTAGCGGGCGACCCAAAGATATCCGGTCAGACCGGCAAGCGCACCGGATAGCACGAAGGCTGCGCATTGTGTCCGTCCGACATTGATCCCGGTATATACGGCTGCATGAGGATTGCCGCCGACCGCAAAAAATGCGCGGCCGAGGGAAGTTCTGCCGATCAGAACGACGAACCCGATCACGGCAATGATTGCGATCCATGAGAGGACGGGCAGGCCCAGAACAATGTCCCGCGGGAAGGCTTTGAAGCTGCTGCTCATCTCATGGGCATTGATCCATGCACCGTCAGAAATCAGGAAGATGATACCGCGATAGATGGTCATTGTTCCAAGCGTCACAACAATCGGCGGGATGTTGAGCTTCCAGACGAGCAACCCGTTCACGAGACCCATCAAGGCACCAAGAGTGATTGCGATCAGCAGGATAACCGGAATGGGTAGTTCAGGCATCATCGTGTTCAGCATGGCAACGATCATGCCGGTGAGAGCAAGGTTGGCGGCAACGGAGAGATCGATGCATCGGGTGAGGATCACGGCCATCTGACCGAGTGTCAGGATGATGAGTGGTGCCGTGTCGTTGAAAACGCTTGCCAGATTCGAGGGAGCAACGAAGGCGGGAAAACGCAGCGAGATGGCAAGCAGCAGAGCCAGGATGGCGGCACCCAGAATGCCTTCGCGGGACTTGAAAAACGATAGGGTCACGAGACCGCCTCCGATATGCCTGCCGCCGCACGGACGAGGTTTTCGGGTGTCAGGCGGTCTCCCTGAAACTCCGCTGCAATGCGCCCCTCGCGCATGACGATCACCCGGTCTGACATGCCGAGAATTTCCGGAATTTCAGAAGAAACCATGATGACGGCGAGGCCTTCCGCAGCAAGTTCCGCCATGAATTCGTGCACCGCCGCCTTCGAGCCGATGTCGATGCCCTTGGTCGGTTCATCCAGAATGATGACCCGTGGCTGCGTGGCCAGCCATTTGGCGATGACAACCTTCTGCTGATTGCCGCCGGAAAGATCTCCGATGTCCTGATCAAGTGCCGCCGCCCGCAAGTCCAGGCGCCGGGTGTAGTCCCGCGCAAGCTTGAACTCCTCCGCCAACCGCAAAAATCCGTTCCTGGAAGTGGATTTGAGCGACGGCAGCGAGACGTTTTGAAAAATCGGCAATCCCTTGATCGCGCCCTGCTTGCCACGGTCCTCCGGCACATAGACGATGCCGTGGTTTATCGCCTCGTCCGGAGACCGGATCACCGCAATTTTATCATCGATCCGGACCGCGCCTTTTGAGGGTTTGGTGACGCCGAACAGTGCCTGCATGACTTCGCTTCGTCCCGCACCGACAAGGCCGTAGAATCCGAGGATCTCACCCTTACGCAGTGTGAAGCCGATGTCTTCGAATTCGGTGGGGTGGCAGTACCCGACGACTTTGAGAATCTCGTTTCCGGTCTTTGCGTGTCGATCCGGAAAGACCTGGTCGACCGACCTCCCGACCATGAGTTTGACAAGTTTCTGTTCATCGACATCGTCGATCTTGCCTGCGCCGACCATCTGACCGTCCCTGAATACCGTGTACCTGTTGGCAATGCGGAAGATCTCATCGAATTTGTGACTGATGAACAGGATTGCCTTGCCCTCGGCTTTCAACCGTTCGACCAGTTCGTACGTTTCTTCGATTTCCTTGTGTGAAAGAGAAGCAGTTGGTTCGTCCATGATCACGATCTTGGCGTCAATGGAGAGCGCGCGCGCAATCGCGACCAGGTGCTTGTTGGCGATACCCAGTTCCTTCAGCATCACCCTTGGGTCAATCTGCGCCCCGATACGCTCCAGAAGTTCTTGCGCCTTATGCACCATTTGCTTGCGGTCGATCAGACCGAAACGCGTTTTCGGTGCGTGCCCGATGAAGATGTTTTCGGCAACCGACAGATCATCGAACAGGACGGTTTCCTGATGGATGGCCGTAACACCGGCCTTTCCGGCATCCTGTGCTGTCGGAAAGGACACAGGCGTTCCACCGATGGCGATCTGTCCGTGATCCGGCTGATAAATGCCTGTCAGGACCTTGACGATTGTGGATTTTCCGGCGCCGTTTTCACCGACCAGCGCCGTGACTTCGCCGGAATACAGGTCAAGTGCAACTTCAGACAGCGCTTTGACCCCGGGAAAGGATTTTGAAATGCCTTTCAAAGACAGAACGGGTGCAGGCTCATTTGTTTCATACGCGTGCACGTTCTTTATGCCCTGCGAATTCGCAAGCATTCCCACTACCCCGGCGGCTGTTTGGTGTCTGGTCAGGAGCGGCCCGGCAACAAGGTGCCGGGCCTGCGTGTGCTTGGAATACGAAGCTTAGAAGATATCCTTGAAGTCGTCGATGTTGGAACTGTCATAGACAAACGGATCGGCCATCGCGCCTTCGTTGTTGTCGTCCAGTTTCAGCGCCCCCATGCGACCCATGGGAATTTCGGCGCCTGGCTTGGCCTCGGCATTTCCGGCTGCGAGATTGTAAGCGAGCATTGTCGCCGAATAGCCAAGATCGATCGGATTCCAGATCGCGAAGGACTTGGATGCGCCGGAATCTATATGGCCGGCCATTTCGGAAGGCAGTCCCAACCCGGTCACATTGATCTGTCCTGCTTTTTCTGCATCGGAGACGGCTTGCGCAGCAGCAACGATGCCCACGGATGTCGGGGCAATGATGGCCTTGAGGTCGGGATAGGTCTGCATCAGGCCCTGTGCTTCGCGATAGGACTTGTCGGCCAGGTCATCTCCGTAGACAGTCGCGACAACGTTGATGCCAGGGTAGTTGTCCTTGACCTTGTTCATCTCCTCGATCCAGGTGTTCTGGTTTGTGGCCGTGGCCGAGGCGGAAAGAACGGCAACGTCGCCACCATCGGGCAGATGATCGGCGGCAAGCTTGATGATCATGTTGCCGATCAGCGGATTGGACGATGGGTTCAAGTGCAGCTGACGGCCATCTGGAGCAACGCCTGAGTCCCACGACACAACAGTGATGCCGCGTTGCATGGCTTTCTTCAGTGCCGGGACAAGCGCGTCCTGATCATTGGCGGAGATGGCGATGGCATCGACCTTCTGTGCGATCAGGGCGTTGATAACTTCGATCTGTCCTTCCGCTGTCGTATCGGTCGGACCAGTGTAAATGATCTCCACGTCACCGAGCTCTTTGGCTGCTTCCTCGGCGCCTTTTGCGGCTGCCTCGAAGAAACCGATTCCAAGTGCCTTGACCACGAGAGCGATGCGTTTTGTTTCAGCCTGTGCCGGGCCAGCTATGCAAACGGCGGCAACGGCCGTTGCTGCCAGTAGTGACTTGAAGAGTTTCATTTTCTTCCTCCCTGGATAGCTGCCGGCCCTCCCAGGTCCCGGCAGAATGCCGGCTAACCGCTTGAGGTTGCCTTGGTTTGTGCGGCGCCTGATTGCGCCACGATCAATTTGACATCCGCCTGCTCGAGCATGTTTGCCGCACTGTCGGGAATGCCCTCGTCTGTGATTACTGTCGAGATCCGGTCGAGTGGACACAGGATAAGACTGGATCGGGCACTGAATTTCGATGAATCCACCAGCACCACCAGTTCGTCGGCCTGTCCGATCAGCTTCTGTTCCGCCTGGATGAGAAGTGGATCGGCCTCCATCAGACCGAGAGGCCCCAACCCTTGCGCTCCCATGAACATACGCTTGGCGTAGAAGTTTCGGGTGACGTCATTGTCGAAAGGACTGAGGATTATGTTCTGTTCGCGATAAATCGCGCCGCCCGAAAGCATGATCGTATTCTTGGAATTTTTCAGAAGGTGTTCTGCAATCGGAAATGAATTGGTGAACACCTGCATCCGTTTTGTTGCGAGCGGATGAACCATCTGAAATGTGGTGGTACCACCGTTGATAATGATGGCGTCTCCGTCTTCGCACAGTTCAACGGCTCTTTGCGCAATTGCGCGCTTTTGCGTGATGTTGATCGTTTCGTTGACGCTGAACGGGCGCCCTGCCAGTCCGACGAACTGCGGAGGATGTATCGATTCAGCCCCACCCCGCACGCGCCGAAGCTTTTTCTGGACATGCAGTGTTGCAATGTCCCGCCTTATTGTGGCTTCCGAAGAATCGGTCAACGCCACAAGTTCCTGGACCGTAACAACCGGTCGGTCCTGGACAGCGGACAAAATGATCCTCTGGCGTTCTTTCTCGTGCATACGTGCCTCCCGTTAGACAAAAGTTTTCACCAAAAACGCTCACTGTCAATCACAAAATGTCATTACCGATCATATTGCGATGCAAAATGATCGGTAATGACTGTTTTTGATTGACAGCACGATCCGTTCGAGCGAACTTCTAATCAAACAGGCAAGCGCTGTCAGGCTGTATTTGGGAGGAATGAATGTTGAACTCTGCCGCAGGATCCCGGCTTCAAGACCTTTGGGACGAGGACAAAGCGAAGGCTTTGAATGAGGCTGAGTTGTTGTTGTACCGCTCAAACCTGCTCGGATCGGACAAGCGCATTACGAATTACGGCGGTGGCAACACGTCCGCAAAGGTGTTCGAGAAGGATCCTCTGTCTGGCGAGCAGGTTGAAGTGCTGTGGGTGAAAGGCTCTGGCGGTGATGTCGGCACGATCAAAATGGATGGTTTTGCAACGCTTTACATGGATAAGCTCCAGGCACTGAAATCGCTTTATCGCGGCGAAGACTATGAAGACGAAATGGTTGGCTATCTGCCTCATTGCACCTTCAATCTCAATCCACGCGCAGCTTCCATCGACACGCCCCTTCATGCCTATGTTCCCAAAAAACACGTCGATCACATGCACCCTGACGCGATAATTGCCATCGCTGCTGCGGCCGACAGTTCCGAGATCACTCGGGAGATCTTCGGCGACGACATAGGCTGGCTTCCCTGGAAACGGCCAGGATATGAGCTTGGTCTCTGGCTTGAAAAGTTCTGCGTCGAAAATCCGGATGCCCGAGGTGTCGTGCTTGAAAGTCATGGTCTATTCACCTGGGCAGATGATGCAAAAACCTGTTATCGGGTTACGCTTGAGATCATCAACAAGGCGATCGAGTGGTTCGAGCAGAAGACTGCCGGCAACGAAGCCTTCGGAGGCAGCAGACACAGCGCTTTGCCACCGGGGGATCGCCGGCGGGTTGCCGCAGAGCTTATGCCGGCCATTCGCGGAATGATCAGCGGCGGACAGCCGATGGTCGGTCATTTCGAGGACAGTGATGTGGTTCTGGAATTTGTCTGTTCCAGCAACATGGAAAACCTTGCAGCCCTTGGCACGAGCTGCCCGGACCATTTTCTGCGTACGAAAATCCGGCCGCTCGTCGTGGATTTCGACCCTGAGCATCAGGATGTGACGGCGACACTTGACGGCCTCGCGGATGCGGTTGCCGCGTATCGAGAGGGATATGCGGCCTATTATGACCGTTGTAAGCGCGCGGACAGCCCGCCGATGCGGGATCCGAACGCCGTCGTCTATCTCGTTCCAGGCGTCGGTATGATCACCTTCGCAAAGGACAAGGCGACGGCTCGGATCTCGGGAGAGTTCTACACCAACGCAATCAATGTCATGCGGGGTGCTTCGGGTGTTTCGACTTATCGGGGGCTGCCCGAACAAGAGGCGTTCGACATTGAATACTGGCTCCTGGAAGAGGCCAAACTGCAACGCATGCCAAAGCCGAAAAGCCTGGCGGGCAAAATCGCACTCGTCACCGGTGGTGCAGGCGGGATCGGGTCTGCGACTGCCGACCGCTTTCTGAAAGAAGGGGCCTGTGTGGTTCTTGCCGACATTGACGCGCAGGCGCTTGCGAAAACTGCCGATCTTCTCGTTCGGCGCTATTCCCGGGATGTCGTGCGGGTGGTCAAGATGGACGTCACCAGCGAGGAGGCCGTCGCCGAAAGCTATGCTGATGCGGCGCTTGAGTTCGGAGGTGTCGACATTCTTGTCTCCAATGCCGGCATTGCGTCATCCGCGCCGGTTGAACAAACTTCCCTGGAACTTTGGAACCGGAATATGTCGATCCTTTCGACCGGGTATTTCCTTGTCTCCAGGGAGGCATTCCGGATTATGAAAGCACAGGGCACAGGTGGTTCGATCGTCTTTATCGGATCAAAGAACGGTCTCGCGGCCTCCCCCGGTGCCAGTGCTTATTGCACGGCCAAGGCGTCCGAACTGCATCTTGCCCGCTGTCTGGCTCTGGAAGGCGCGCCGGAGGGTATCCGAGTGAATGTCGTCAACCCGGACGCAGTGCTGCGCGGTTCCAAGATATGGTCCGGTGACTGGTTGAAGGAACGAGCTGAAGCCTATGGCAAGGATACGTCCGAACTTGAAGAACACTACCGCCAGCGCTCGTTGCTGAAGCGTTCGGTGCTGCCAGAAGATATTGCTGAGGCAACCTATTTCTTTGCTTCGGAGACTTCGGCAAAATCGACCGGCAACATTCTGAATGTCGACGCCGGCAATGTTCAGGCCTTCACGCGCTGACGGAGTAGCTCATGACGATGATCGACGAGACCCTGCTGGTGCAGGAAAATGAACAGCGCCTTGACCATCTGAAACGCGACTATGACATG
>NZ_JAILWL010000286.1 GCF_025698965.1 Roseibium sp. | reverse complement strand
GTCGATGTGACGCACCGCATAGAACCAGACGATCAATTCCAAAAAGTAGATGAGCCCCATCAATGCCGATATCGGTTGCAGGATCGCATATCCCATCGCAAGAAGGCCTGACGGTTCGACCACAGACACGACGCCGGCGAGAAACACCGACGAGATAACCACGCGAAAGAACGTTACCTGAGCCGGGGTTACCGGTGTGCTGCTCAACTCCTCCTTGATGATCACATGCGCGATACTCCACAGAAGCGGCACCCCCAGCGACACCAGAAACCAGGGTGAAAGGTTCAACATCCTGAATGTTCCGCCGGTACCGAGATAGTAGAGCGACGCCATCAGCATAGCCGTCAGCGCCAATTCGACGGCTGTCTTGTGTCGCCTCAGGAACAGGCTTTCCAACAGGATCGCGAAAAGGGGATAGGCCTGGATCGCGATAGCGGCGTTTGTGGCCCCTGCCTTTTCCACCCCCAGAACATAAAGGTATGTCGACATGCCGAAAAGCGCCCCGGTGAGCAGCGCAATTGCCCCCATGCGCCAGCGCGCACGAGACGACAGGCTGACCCCAAAGATGCCGCGGGTGCCGCGTTTGAGTTCGATCCCGAACACTGGGAGCGCGAAAACGACCTGCCAGACCGAAAGAGCGAGCGCAAAGGTCAATGCATCGATTGCAGCCGGTCGCAAGTTGGAAACAACCGGCATGACGCCAAGAAGGACGAGACTGAGCAACGACAGCACGATGCCTTTGCCGACTGAAGGTGAAAAGAGCGCCATTGAACTGACCTGCTGAAATTGTATTGACGCATTCAGAAATTGCGCCATTATTGCATAGATGCAATCAAAACATTGATACGATGGCAATTTGGCTTCCAGACCTGGAAGGGCGTAGCGGCCCGAAATATCTTCAGATCGTTGAGGCGATGGCTGAAGACGTCGCATCAGGACGCCTGGCAACGGGCACGCAGCTTCCCCCCCACCGCGAACTTGCCTACCAGCTTGACGTGTCCGCCAATACGACCAGCCGCGCCTATGCGGAAGCCGTCAGACGGGCCCTCCTGCGCGGTGAAGTCGGACGCGGGACTTTCGTCCGCTCCATTGACGATAGCGTGCCGCATGAAAAGCCAAACACGTTGCACCGTCCGCAGACGGGGCCGGTTGACCTGTCCCGAAACCTGCCTTTTCCCGGTTTCGCCGAGCCTCATGTCCGGCGGATCTTGAATGAGATATCCGGTGGATCCGGTCTGCATTCGCTTCTCGACTATCAAGCAGAGGCGGAACTGGAAGCACACACCAATGCAGGATTGAAGTGGCTGGAGAAGTGCGGTGTTGAAGCCCGACGGGAAGAAATCGTTGCGACGATGGGTGCACAGCATGGTCTTTTATGCGTGCTGACATCGATCCTGAGCCCGGGCGATCTGCTGCTGACGGAACAACTCACCTATACGCCAATCTGCGCCATAGCCGAGCGTTTGGGGCTCCATACCAGACAGGTGGATATGGACACGGCCGGTGTCATACCCGACAGCTTTGAAGAGCAGTGCCGCACATCAAAACCCAGGGCGTTTTACCTCACACCCACGCTGCAAGCCCCGACGACCGTGACACTTTCGGACACAAGGCGTCAGAGTATCGCAGAAATCGCCAACCGATATGGTGTGATCATCATCGAAGACGACGTGTTCGGCCCGCTCAAGACTGATCGACCCGAAACAATCGCAATGCGCGCGCCGGATCACACGGTCTATGTGACCAGCCTGTCGAAAGCCGTCGCGCCCGGATTACGGGTTGGCTTCCTTCGGGCACCTGAGCGTCTGATGCCGGGGGTGCGCCAGGCAATCAATCTCAGCGTCTGGATGACGCCCCCCTTGATGCTCGAAGTCGCGGCCCGGCTGATTGTTGACGGACTTGCCGGCGAACTGGCAACCAGGCAACGTACACTCGCGGCAAAACGACAGGCCCTGGCTCGATCGATCCTTGGTGACGTCGAGTTTGCTTCCGACATCAATGGCCTTCACATCTGGCTGCCGCTATTTAATGACCTGAGAGCCGATGTATTTCGTGCCCAATGTGCGCAGCAGGGCGTCCTGGTCAGCGAAGCGCGCAGTTTTTCCGCCCAACCGGACGGTGTGCCGGAAGCGATACGGATCTGTCTCAGCCATGAACCGAACGAGATGAGGTTGAAACAGGCCCTACAAAAAGTCGCCGACCTGATAAAGGCCCCCTCCTCCAGCTACATGCTCAGCATCTGACTTCGAAGCAAGCGTCCATTCGGGTAAGTGTGATTTACAGATCAAATTGCACCACGGACGTGTGTAGATGGATGGTTCCCTCACTCGCATTGCCGTCATTCACGATCGCTTTGGTGGCTGGCCCTGTTCCGCCGGTTCGTCAAGTCTCGGAAACAGCAAGCAGCAATCAGGAACTGTGGAAGCCCTCAGCTGCAATGGTCTTTTCAATCGTGAGAGTCCGGTAATTTGGTCCGAAGTCGTAATCGGCCTGTTTCTCACGAAAATTCTCCATTGCATGAAGGCACAATGCCGGTACTGGGCCCGGAGCCAAAAATCTATTTGAAATGTAATAACATTACGTATACGCATTGTGGTGTCAGTCAGTCATGTTTTTATTCTGGAGAACACATTGCCAAACCGGAAATTCAAATCGGCCTTTGCAGCGGCATTTGGCTTGGGCTCTTTCGCGATGATCGCAATTGCAATGCCAACTCAAAATGCGCACGCAAACGAAAAAACTTTGCGCATTGCCGTACCTTTCGGCCCGAAGAGCAGCGTGCCGGATCCCAGAGCCCGACAAAATGGGTGGCTCAGCAATCGCGCCGGTGTTTCTGAAACTCTGATCGGTCTGGCGCATGACATGACAATGCAGCCGCGGCTCGCTGAGAGTTTCGAAAACCTCTCGCCCACCGAATGGAAACTGACGCTCCGCACCGACGTCAAATTTCATGATCGTTCGCCGATGACCGCGGAGGCTGTGAAATCATCCTTTGAAAAACTGGATACCGAGGGTCAACCAGGCCACAATCCTCGTTTGTCAAAGCTGCTCGACCTTGAGACCATCATGGTGGAGGACGCCAACACGTTGGTGTTCAAGACCAAGTCACCCAATTCAGCATTTTTGTGGTCGCTGACTGAACCTTCCGCAGCTGTGATGAAAGAAGGCACCGAAGAGTTGCCACTGATTGGCACAGGTCCCTTTGTTTTTGCTTCTGCCGAAACCGACAAATCCTATCAGACTCGCAAGTTCGCGGACTATTGGGGTGGAGAGCCCAAGCTTGATGGCATCGTTATGGACGCTCTTTCCGATCCTTCGGTCGCCGCACTTGCGCTGCAAGCTGGAGACGTCGACCTTGTAACCAACTATCCGGAGCCTGATTTTGCCCGCTTGAAGGAAAAGGGAGAGGGGCAACTTTTCGCGAACCCAACAACGCGGTTGTTCTTCTTTCAGGTCCGCACCGCCGATGGTCCCCTTTCCAACGACGCTCTTCGCAAAGCAATCTCTCTTGGTCTTGATCGCGAAACAATCGTTGCAGCCTCTTTGAGTGGCGTTGGCGGAGAAGTCGCTAACAGTATTTTTCCGGCTTCAATGACTTCCTGGGCCAATACCAGCCTTTCACTGGACTATGACCCGAATGAAGCGATGACCCTTCTGGATAAGGCAGATATCAAGGATACCAACGGCGACGGAAACCGCGAGTTGGATGGTGCCGAAATTTCCCTGAAAATTCGCTCCTATGAAGGTCGCGCCGCGTTGCGCCCGACGTTGGAAATCACCCAGGCGTTGTTGCAGCAGATCGGGATCAAGTCAGAGATTTCCATGGCTGAATACGACGCCAACAACGAAGCGCTCAAAGCGGGTGAAATCCAAATGCACCTGCAAGCCTGGGGAACTGCACCGCTTGGTGATCCAAACTACTTCCCAAGCACGCTTGTTGAGTCGGGTGTTGGATATAACTTTTCCGGCTACTCCAATTCAGAACTGGATGACCTTCTTAAAAAGGGCCGGGAGAGCTTTGATGACGAAGTGCGGAAAGAATATTACGACCGCATTCAGGAGATTATCAACGAAGAGCTTCCACTGATCCCGGTGTTTCATAAAACACAGGTTTCGGTCGGTAACGGCAAAGTGGAGGGTTATCAGATCCACCCTGCCGAGACTTACCTCGTAACCCCGGATCTTACACTTGCAGACTGAAGCTATGAGCCTGCTCAAAGTGCAAAACCTGTCGGCCCGTATCGGTCGGCAGGTGGTGCTAGATGATGTGAGTTTCGATATCGAACCAGGCGAATGCGTCGCTGTTGTTGGCGGATCAGGCGCCGGAAAATCAACGCTTCTGCGCTGTTTAATGGGGCTGCAACGCCCGGCTGTACCTGTTGGCGGATTTCTTGCGTTTAATGGACAAATCACGGAATTCGATACGTCACGCCGCTCCGGAAAGCCACAGGGTATTGCCTATGTTTCTCAAAATCCGGACCATGGATTTGATCCACTAAAACGCCTGCAATGGCAATGGCGCCAAACTGCTCGAGCCGTGACCGGAACCAGGGACTTTTCCACCTCGCAACAGGGGCTCCTGAATGAGCTTGGACTTGGTCCCCTTGGCGGCAGTTTTCCCCATCAATGGAGCCGCGGCATGCAGCAACGCCTATTAGTGGGAATGGCACTTCTCGGTGAACCGAGTTTGCTGATCCTTGATGAGCCTACGTCGGCATTGGATCCGCTGATTGCGGCCCAGGTACTGCGCTCGGTTATGGCTTATGTCCGCAAACATGATGTCGCGCTTTTGATTGTCACTCATGACCTGGCACTGGCGGCCCGACATGCCAACCGAACCGCGATCATGACCTCTGGACGTATCGTGGAGTTTGGTGAAACCCGGAAACTGCTGCGCGCACCGGAAACCACCTATGGGCAATTGCTTGTAAATCATCGCGACTGGAACTTATCCGCAAACCAAGAAGCGACGGATTCCGTCGCGGCCGAATAACTTAGGTCAAATGCTCTGTATCGAAAAACTGCAATTACGACTGCACGGTAAATCAATTTTGGAGGATGTCTCCTTTGTTTTGCCGCGGGGACATACGCTTTGCATTGTCGGCGAAAGCGGCTCGGGAAAGAGCAGCCTCCTGCGCGCAGTCAACGGACTTTTGCCCGCGACTTTTGGCAGCCTTTCTTTTCATCCGAAAAACGGTCGTCCCGTATCTCTCAAAGGACGTTGGAAAGGTGTCGCCGGTTTATCCGGTAGCCGATGGGTGATGCAGGACCCGATCTCGGCTCTTAATCCCAAGTTGCCTCTCGGCGTGTCCGTGGGGGAAAGTGTTTTTGCGCAAAAGCTGAGTCCATTGGAACTCAAATCAGCCGTTTCGGCGGCACTTGCCGATGTGGAATTGTCGCCGGAAATGGCAAAACGACGTCCTGCTCAGGTATCCATGGGACAGGCACAACGGGCCTGTCTTGCGCGCGCCCTAATCGCTCGACCGGACCTGATTTTTTTCGACGAACCGCTAAGTGCGCTTGATGCGATTGTTCAAAAGCAAATCGCGGCAACGATGAAACGGATACAGACGCGGTTTGACACCACGTTTGTGATCGTGACCCACGATCTCGGATTTGCTGCTGCATATGCCGACCACATGCTTGTTTTGCGCGGTGGCCGTGTCGAGGCCAATCAATCCGCTGAGACGTTTTTCAAAACCCCTGAAAGCGACTATTGCCGAGAGTTGATTGCCGCTGCCCACGAACTGGGAAGTCTATCGGAAACCGTCGCCCAGGTGTCTGGAACGAAGGCCGCAACGCCATGCTAAGCAGATCGCAGGTTTTTACCTTCATTCTTGCGTTCAGCCGTCGTCTCTCAGGGCTATTATGCGTCCTTTTTGGCGTGAGCCTGATCACATTCACCATGACGTATTTTGCACCTGGCGACAAAGCCTCGGCGATTGCACATGCCCGCTACCCGGATGCACAGGGGTTTCCACCTGAAATCCTGGAAGGAATTCGCGAAGAATTCTCTTTGAACGAGCCGTTTTTTGTTCAATTCTTTCAGTGGCTTTCCCGATTTACCCAAGGAGATTTCGGTAAATCTTTCGCCTCAAATACACCGGTATGGGACATATTTGTTGCCAATGCTGCTGAAACATTTTCGCTAACGGCGACAGCGCTCGTCATCGGCCTGGTGTTTGCATTCGGACTGAGTTCCATTGCAGTTTGGCGGCCTGGCAGCCTGTTCGACAGGATATCCGTTGCCCTCGCTTCAATTGGAGCGGCCATGCCGAATTACTGGCTTGGTCTTTTGCTGATCTTGCTGTTTGCCGCGCATCTAAATTGGCTTCCAGCCTACGGAACCGGGTCGCCATCACATTTGGTGCTGCCGGCGCTCACGCTCGCTTTCTGGATCACCGCGTCGCAAACACGGCTTCTGCGTGCGTTTTTTCTCGAAGCAAAGGCAGCGCCTTACATTGAAACGCTTCGCTTGCGCGGTGTGAGCGAAGCCGAAATCTTCCGGCGACATATTCTTCGGCACGCAGCGGTTCCAGCGCTCACCATGATCGGGCTTGATATCGCAAGCCTCCTGGAAGGAACCGTTGTCGTCGAGCTGACATTTGCGCGTGGCGGCATAGGATCGCTGCTGGCAGGATCCGTTTTGTCGCGCGACTATCCAATGATCCTGTTCCTGGTGCTGTTTTCGGCGGTGGTTTACGTCTTCATCAATTCAATGATTGAAATCCTTCAGGAAATCATGGATCCGCGAATTTCCATTTGGTCTCCTCAAGAGGCTGTTTTGCCCGGGGAGGATCGGTGATGACGGTTCAAGCAGATGCCGGTTTCCTGGAAGAAGCGGATGCCCAGAAATCGAACCCGGAGATAGACCTGAAGCGGTTCCTCGTCCGGCTTGGCTTTTCGGTCGTGATCCTTCTGGTTGTCTTGGCCGTAGGCTTCTTGTTGTCGCCTTATGCCCCGAACGAGCCAAACTTTTTGGACAGGCTGTCACCACCGACCACAAACCATTGGCTTGGTACCGATCAGCTTGGAAGGGACGTTGCCACAAGACTTCTATATGGCGGTGTCTGGTCGATAGGACTGGCGTTTCTTATTACGAGTGTCGGCGCGATTGTGGGAACCGCAGTCGGTCTTGCCGCCGGTCATTTCGGGCGTGCTGCCGATGTGACACTGATGCGGGTTACCGACAGCTTTTTTGCCTTTCCGGAATTGATCGCCGCCGTGACAATCGCAGGCCTCCTGGGTCCAAGCACCACCAATATGGTGTTGGCGCTCATTTTGGTCGGTTGGATGAAGTTTGCGCGCCTTGTACGCAGTCTAAGCGTTGATCTGGCACACCGAGACTTTGTTGTACAAGCGAGACTCAACGGTTTGCCTTCGCGCCGAATTCTATGGCGTCACATCTTGCCGAATATCGGGCCAAGCCTTGTGGTGCTTTGGACCAACGCGTGGTCCAGAAGCATCTTGTCAATTTCCGGATTGAGTTTCCTTGGCTTCGGGGTGCAACCGCCGAACGCGGAATGGGGCGCTATGTTGCTGGACGGCAAAGCCTATATGCAAACAGCACCACATCTGATGATTTTTCCGGGGTTGGCGATACTTTTAACCGTCCTTTCCATCAATTTGACAGGTGATCGGCTGCGCGACCTCATCGGCAGCAACGAACTTTCAGCGGACTGATCATGACCATGGACTTCAAGGGAATTGGCTTGCGGGTTGGAGCGACCGTATTCTTTACGCTGATGGTGTTGTTCATCAAATGGCTTTCCGACGCCATTCCCGTCGGGCAGGTTGTCTTTTTCCGCAGTGCCTTCGCGTTGATCCCATTGATTTTGTTTCTGATGTGGACGCGAGAGTTTCCGTCCGGTCTTAGAACCAGACGCCCACGCAGTCATGTCGCGCGCTGCGTTCTGGGTTGCCTTGCCATGTTTGCAAGCTTTGCCAGTCTCAAGTATCTGCCACTGTCACATGCTTCGATCATTGGTTACCTGGCGCCTGTCCTCGCGGTCGTACTGGCAGCAGTTTTCCTTCGCGAAACTGTTAACGGTGTACGCTGGTTCGGGATCCTGTTCGGCTTTGTCGGAGTTCTCGTTCTCGTGCTCCCCACAGCAACAGCCAGCGACCTTGATACAGCCTATCTGATCGGTGTCGGTCTTGCCCTTGCAATGGCAATTCTAACAGCAGGTGCAAAGGTACAGATCAGAAGTTTGGCGTTGACTGAAAATGCGGGTGCCATTGCCTTTTATTTTGCCCTCACTTGCACAATTGCGGGCCTAGCAACTCTACCGCTTGGCTGGACAATGCCGAACTGGAACCAGCTTGGATTATTGGTCTGCACGGGCTTTGCCGGCGGCATTGCACACATCCTGATGACACTGAG
>NZ_JAILWL010000285.1 GCF_025698965.1 Roseibium sp. | reverse complement strand
CAAGGACATTGCCTTTGCCGGCACCCGAATATCCGTGCCGGCGCCGGAAGCCATTCGTTTCGACAGCACCTCGGCACCGGAAATCGGACAGGCGGACGCAATCCGCGACCTGACCACCGCAATCACGCGCGACGCGCCTTATGAAATAGCAAGCTACACCCGGTCGGTCCCGAAAATCTGGCGCGAGGCCGGCCGGAAATGGCTGTCACGTGCAGGCTGGGAGCCTTCCGAAGGCAGCATTGTTCCGACAACCGGTGCTCAAGCAGCCATAATGGCGGTGATCGCAGCAACCACCGCAACGGGTGACCAGATTGCCTTTGAGGATCTTACCTACAGCTCCATAGCACGCGGCGCATCGCTGTCGGGTCGCAGACCCGTTCAGATAGCCAGCGACGAACAGGGTCATCTGCCCGAGGATCTTGCGCGTGTCTGCGCGCAAAAACACCCCAAGGTGCTGTTTGTCATGCCGACCATGCACAACCCGACAACGCGAACCATGGGGACCACCCGCCGCGAACAGCTTGTCGAGGTTGCACGCCAATACAATCTCTGGATCATTGAAGACGAAGTCTATGGCTCACTGCGGGACACCGATATTCCGCCATTTGCTGCCCTGGCGCCGGAACGAACCTTCCATGTGGGCTCGCTTTCCAAGGCGGTTACAGCCGGGGTCCGCGGCGGTTGGGTGTCCAGCCCGGTCTCGCATGCTCAACGGATCTATACCGCCCACAAGATGCTGACGGGAGGCATTTCCTATCTGCTCTCGGAACTCTCTGCCCGCCTCGTCCTGTCGGGTGCGGCAGATGCTATCCGGGAAAAAGTCTGCAACGAGGTCGCTGCTCGCCACGCGCTCGTTCTGCAGTACCTGAACGGTTTCGACATGGTTTCAGCGCCAGATGCTCCGTTTCTCTGGCTGAAAGTGCCTGAGCCCTGGCTGTCGGGCACCTTCAAGGCAGCGGCAAACACCTCGAACGTGCTGATCGACGATGAAGACGAATTCAAGTCAGGCCGATCCGGCAAGGTTTATCATCGCGTGCGCGTCGGCGTCACCAATCCCCTCACCCGCGAAGAAACGGCAAAAGGACTTCAAATTCTGCGCAATCTTCTGGAGGACAACGGCGCCTGCTACGACAGTTTCGAATAGATCTTGAGCTTCAATCTTAACGTTAAAATTAAGAAACTGTTTACTTACGCCAAGTCATCCTGTTTCTAGACGGTGTTGCCAACCAGCTATTTTAAGTGCTTCAGGAGCCGCCCGGGAACCGGTTCCTGAAGCAAGTTTTCAGCAAATATCGGATGTCAACTCTCCTTCTTGGGACATTTTACCCTGGCAAAGGCACCAAGGTCGGTCGCCAGTCTGCAACCCCCCTTCCCGTTTCACGCGATCTACAGATCCGATCAATTGATTTTGTCGAGCTTGTTAATGTGCCCTGAAGCTCACTCTTGAGCCATACACGGCACAGGTTCTAGTTAAATCAAACAATTGCCAAACATTACTTTTTACTTCGAAATAATTCTTCCAGCACAACTGTGATACCCATCACTCAATTTATACGGGTCGACCCCAATATGAATGGCGCGGTAAGCCGGAGGAAAAGTCCTATGTTTGGAACTTGTTATTCCATCGCGGCCCTGCCAATCATCCTGGTGGTGATTATCGTCATTGTTGTGGCTCTCACTCTTTAAGTGAAAGTCAAAGATATCAGGCACTTAGTGCCATATTTTTGAAACCATATTTTGATGACGGACTACCGGGTGATTTGGGTCCGCAGCGTACTGACACAAGCGATCGGGCACATCAAGCCAGGCGAATTTCTGCTCCTTGAAAGCAGTACAACCGGTGACGAGGTCACCACTTAAAACTGAGGTGTCGGGGGGCACCTCACTTCCTCTTTTCTTCGTAAAAATCCGAATTCAACTATTGGAACGAGTCCAAAATGACTCTTCACAAAAATTCTAACGCAAAGTTATGCATATTTTTACTTAGATCGAATGATAATTTACTTTTACTTCTAAAATAAATCATATCGCACATTTGTGATTCACATCACGCGCAATTTACGTAACGGCCACCACATAAAACACGTCGAACCCCGAAAGGATGGACCCATGTTGGGAACTTTTTATTCAATCATCGCCCTTCCGACCATCGCCCTGGCAATCGTCGCAATCGCTGCCGCCGCCACTTGATTTGAAGTCAGCCCATCAAGGCTGACGCGCCTATCCGACTGAAGCAACACAAAGAGGGCGACTGGCACAGAACACCACGTCCACGCATGACCACTTCCTTCTACAAGACAAGTTCAACACAAAGTCGTCGCCGCGCGACGGCAGATGATCAGAACCGCTCCCCGTCGTTTATGATCTCAACGAACACCAAGTGCGCAAAACGCCGGCATATTGCCGAAACTTCTTTCTCTCACATCGACATCGCGAAATCCCGCCTGGCAGAGGTCTTCGGCAAATTGCCCGATCCAATTCCTGCCTTCCTCCGCACTCGCGCACAGGCCACGCGGCTGAAACGTTGTTGCGAGCAGGCCATCCGGTTTCAGACGATCCAGGATCTGCTCCAAAGACTGCCGACGGTTGTCAACGAATTGCATCACATTGCAGCTGAAGACAGCATTGTAGAGATGCCTCGACGGCAAATCCTTCACTTCACCTTGAACCAACACAAGGCGCCCCGACTTCCGAGCCGCGACATGCCGCCTACCCGCCTTGGCGATCATCAATGCCGAATGATCAAGCCCGGTTACACAAGTCCCGCGCGCAGCTTCCAGAACCGCTTCGAGACCAATACCTGGACCGCAGCCAATTTCCAAAACATCCGCGCCTGCCTGCAATGACAGCAATTCGACCGTCCAGCGGTTCCGTTCGATATTGGACGCGCGATTGGCCATGATCCAACCGGCCAGTGCGCCCAACAGGCCGCGAGGTCGTTTGAATTGATCAACAATCAAAGAGGTCGAAGGCGTTTGTTTTGAAACGCGCTCTTCCCGTTTCTGATCCAAACCGTCACTGAGTTTCTGTTGCATTGCTTTTGAACCTCAGACGTTTCAATCGATGCTGAAAATCGGCAAGCGCATTGCATGCAATTCTCAATGCGTCTGACGAAAACTCACTTGCGAGCGGGCCCAAAATTTCATTCTCCTCAGTCAGAATCGCTTGATAGGTGCTTGCACCCCGCTCTGTCATCGTGATTAGCACCGAGCGCTTATGCTCCGGATTTGAAACCGTTGCGACAAGCCCGAGTGCAGACAATCGGTCAACCAGTGCCTGGATCGACTGCCGTTTCATCGACTTGGCTTTTGCCATCTGAGGAACCGTGCTTGAACCATTGTCAGCGATATATTCCAATATCGCTCTCAAGGACGCCGTCAGCCCACGCTGCTCCAGCATTGCATCGGAAATCCCCGCCAGAAGCCGGAAGGTTCCGCGAACCTCTCCGATCAGCCTCCTCACATCAGCACTGCTTGTTTCACGCTCAGTGGTCATAAAATGCCTCACAATTTGACAGCTTAACTGTCATATACGAATTGACAGGCAAACTGTCAATACAAAGAACATCCACAAAGTTTTCAACACACTCTCCCCATTTCGCGGACAATCTGTTAAACGGCGGCATCATTGCCTGCCCGCGCCTGCGCGGACCGACCACAGCGGCCCCAAAAAACTGGAACGACATGATCCCGAACGACATCAAGATCACGCCTGACCTGATTGCTTCCCACGGTCTGAAACCGGATGAATATGAGCGCATTCTGGAATTGATCGGCCGGGAGCCGACATTTACCGAGCTCGGCATCTTTTCGGCCATGTGGAACGAACATTGCTCCTACAAATCTTCGAAGTTGTGGCTGAAAACGCTGCCAACCGAGGGACCACGCGTTCTTCAGGGGCCGGGTGAAAATGCCGGTGTCGTCGATATCGGCGATGGCCAGGCGGTTGTCTTCAAGATGGAAAGCCACAACCACCCGTCCTACATCGAACCCTATCAGGGTGCCGCAACCGGTGTCGGTGGTATTCTTCGCGATGTTTTCACCATGGGCGCCCGCCCGGTAGCCGCGATGAATGCATTGCGTTTCGGTGAGCCTGACCATCCGCGAACCCGGCATCTGGTTTCCGGTGTTGTCTCCGGTGTCGGCGGCTATGGCAATTCCTTCGGTGTTCCGACTGTTGGCGGAGAAGTCGAATTTCACGCACGTTATAACGGCAATTGCCTGGTCAATGCATTTGCCGCTGGCCTTGCAAAGTCGGATGCCATCTTCCTGTCCGAAGCAAAGGGCGTTGGCCTGCCGGTTGTCTATCTCGGTGCAAAGACGGGTCGTGACGGCGTCGGCGGTGCCACAATGGCCTCTGCCGAATTCGACGACACGATTGAGGAAAAACGTCCGACCGTACAGGTCGGTGACCCGTTCACTGAAAAATGTCTGCTGGAAGCCTGCCTTGAATTGATGGAGACCGGTGCGGTCATCGCCATTCAGGACATGGGCGCTGCAGGCTTGACCTGTTCCGCTGTTGAAATGGGCGCAAAGGGCGATCTCGGGATCGAACTGGATCTGGACAAGGTGCCGGTGCGCGAAGAGCGGATGAGCGCTTATGAAATGATGCTCTCGGAAAGCCAGGAGCGGATGCTGATGGTGCTCCGCCCGGAAAAGGAACACGAAGCCGAAGCCATTTTCAGGAAATGGGGCCTGGATTTCGCTATTGTCGGCGTGACCACGGACACCTTGCGTTTCGTCGTCAAACATCAGGGCGACGTGGTTGCCGATCTGCCGATCAAGAAGCTTGGCGACGAGGCACCGGAATATGACCGCCCCTGGGTAGAACCGAAAAAGCTGGACATTCTGCTGGCCTCCGAAGTCGAGGAACCGGCAGACTATGCTGAAGCACTGAAAACACTTGTCGGCAGCGCCAACGGCTCATCCCGCCGCTGGGTCTATGAGCAATATGACACGTTGATCCAGGGCAACACAGCGGCAACGCCGGGTGGTGATGCTGGTGTTATCCGGGTCGAAGGCACCCGCAAGGGCCTCACCTTCTCCGTCGACGTGACGCCGCGCTACTGCGAGGCCGATCCGTTTGAAGGCGGAAAGCAGGCAGTTGCAGAAGTCTGGCGCAATCTGACAGCAGTCGGTTCCGAACCGCTGGCAGCGACCGACAATCTCAATTTCGGCAACCCGGAAAAACCGGAAATCATGGGTCAGTTCGTCGGTTGCATCAAAGGCATAGGCGAGGCCTGTCGCGAACTCGACTTCCCGATCGTTTCAGGCAACGTCTCGCTTTACAATGAAACGCACGGCGAAGCGATCCTTCCGACACCGGCCATCGGTGGCGTCGGTCTGTTGCCGGACGTCACAATCCGCGCCGGTGCCGCTTTCGCTCAGGAAGGCGACGTCATTCTGCTTATCGGTGGCCATGGCACGCATTTGGGAGCCACTCAGTATCTTGCAGAAGTTCTCGGCCGCGAAGAGGGTGCTCCGCCCCCGGTTGACCTGGCTGCCGAAAAACGCCGCGGCACCATAGTCCGCCAGTTGATTGGTGCAGCCCGGCTGACGGCTGTCCACGACATTTCGTCCGGCGGTCTCGGTGTCACCTTGGCCGAAATGGCAATGTCGGGCGGCATTGGCGCGACAGTCAAGGTCGACGGCCCGGCACATGCTGCCCTCTTCGGCGAAGACCAGGGACGCTACGTTCTGACCGTCGCCACGAACCGAGTGGACGCCGTTGTGGAAGACATTCTGGACGCAGGAATTGACGTTCAACAAATCGGCACGACGGGCGGTGAAAATTTGACTGTTGAGGGCATCCTCACCATATCCGTTGCAAACTTGAAAAAAGCGCACGAAGATTGGTTCCCGAAATATATGGCAACCGCATAAGACGGTTTGCTCTCAGGAACTTAATAACGAAGGATGGACGTACCATGCCGATGAACGCAAACGAGATCGAAACCCTGATCAAAGAGGCACTGCCCGATGCTCAGGTGGAGATCCGGGATTTGGCTGGAGACGGCGATCACTATGCGGCAAATGTTGTCTCCGAATCGTTTCGGGGCAAGAGCCGCGTACAGCAGCACCAGTTGGTCTATGAGGCACTGAAAGGCAACATGGGTGGCGCACTGCATGCCCTTGCCCTTCAGACCAAGGCTCCGGATTAAACGACGGACTGAATTGACAGATTGCCGCGCCTGATCAGCGCGGACTTGATTCTCGCGGCTGTCTTCGCCAGATAGGCGCACTGGTTGAATGGAGAAATACAGTGTTGTGGCTTCTCTTGATCCCCGTCCTCCTGATCACTCTCGTGATGGAGTTTCGCGTGTGGAGAGCCGTAACGAAACTGGTTTATCGCACCGGCAGCAGCTTGTTCGCGCCGGCGAAGCACAAGGACGAACGCACATGAGCATCCAGGACTGGATTAAGAACGAAGTCGACAGCAACGACGTTGTGCTGTTCATGAAAGGCACACCGAATTTTCCGCAATGTGGCTTTTCTGGACAGGTTGTACAGATTCTCGACTATGTCGGCGCCTCGTATAAGGGCATCAATGTCCTGGAAGACGATGAGCTGCGCAATGGCATCAAGGAATTCACCAACTGGCCAACCATCCCACAGCTCTACGTGAAGGGCGAGTTCGTCGGCGGTTGCGATATCATCCGTGAGATGTTCCAGAACCAGGAACTGCAAGGCCTTCTTACCGAAAAAGGCATCGAGACGACCCAGCAGTCCGCCTGAGGATGACACATCTTCTGAAAGTTTAGCGATTTGGGGCGGTTTTCCGCCCCTTTTTGCTGTGCGCGGTTCTTCAACAGCACTCCGGCTTGCCGCGCGACCTCAAGCGCAGAGGCTGACCCAACCTCCTCAGTCCCGATTTCTACCGATATTTTCAGGGGCAAAATCCGCCCCAATTGAGCCTCAATTCGGCAAAAAACACCGAATCACATAACATGAACGCCAGGTGAATGCGGATTTCAGAGTGAGTACAGGTGTGTTCCGCCATTCTCCGTCCATATCGCAAGGCCCCAAAAAGGAATGGGCCGGGAAATGGGATCGGGGACTATGAACAAGTTTGCAGTTGTAACCAGCTCTACTTTCGCACTGGCATTTGTCGGTTTGGCTCTCTCTTTGTCGAGCGGCCCGAAAACCGATCACGACCTGCGCCGCGTTGAGTGCGAAGCAATCACCATGTTCACCCCCGCCGATAACAAAAGCGCCGAAGACCTTTGCGCCAACTATGGTGGCGTGGCGCAAAACGGTTCTGAACCGAGCAAGGAAGGCCTTGTCATTCTTGTGCGGAACCAGCCGATGGGCGGTTTTATCGGTGGCAACACGGTGCGCTGAACTATCAGATATATTCTCGACGAAGCCGTGCCTTAATCCGGATTTGGCACTATGGCGCAGGCTGTGACCGGCTCGGCAACATTATGCAGTGCAACAACCCCAAGCTCTTGTGCCGGATGACCTGACGCCTGCACGACATCATCCGTGGCAACGATCTCGTGGCCGGTCACCTTGCCATGATCTCCCAACCGGGCGGCGATGTTTGCAGCGCTGCCGATCACGGTGAAATCCAGACGTTCCTTGGACCCGACATTGCCGTAGGTGACGTCACCATAGGCAATTCCGATGGCGCAGGACATGGACATCCCGGCTTCACCCTCTACCGGCTCTTTCAGCATGCGGACAATTTCCGCAGCACTTGCGACCGCTTGCCGGCAGGCATGATCGTGACCGGCACTTGCCGGAAAAATAGCGAGAATGGCATCGCCGATGAATTTCAACACTTCCCCATCATGGGCATTGACGACATCTGCTGTCGTCTCGAAAAAACGGTTCAGCAACGCAACATAGGTTTCTCGGCCGAGCTCGCCCTCAAGCCGGGTTGAATGGCGAAGATCACAGAAGAGGATTGCAGCGTCGATGACATCTCCGTCACCTCGCCGTATTTCACCTCCCAGGACGCGCGCACCGGTGCGCTTGCCCAAATAGGTCTCCAGCAATGACGTTGCATTGGACGTCAGTGCAAAGACTTCAAAAAGGCGACTGATCAGTGCTGAACATTCAAATATCAGGCCGAGATTGGCCGTGGTGAAGCCTTTGGGATGGTCGGAGGCGAGCGTCATGACGTTGATCCGTCCGTCGGAAAATGGCAACGGCATCGCCACATAGTCGGTCACGCCCTTCTGCCTGAGATCCTCCATGATCGGAAAATTGAACTCGTCCGGATTTGTATCCAGCTTCTGACGGACACCTCCGAGACCGTCGGCGACATGCTGCAACGGACTGAGCCGGAAGGCGGGGCTCTCCAGATTTTCGTAGGAAGGCGAAAAACTTTTGACTTCGTCTTCGTCCCTGTTCCAGATGTAAAGTCGTCCGGCAATCATCGGATGCAGCGACCAGATCAGGATACTGATCCG
>NZ_JAILWL010000284.1 GCF_025698965.1 Roseibium sp. | reverse complement strand
TCCGGAGAAACAACCATGACATTGTCAGTGGCGTAACGTTCCTTGATGTCGCGGGTCATGACCGGAGCCGCAAACAGGTTGTCGGTCGGGATATCGAAAAAACCCTGGATCTGTCCAGCATGGAGATCCAGGGTCAAAATGCGGTCCGCACCTGCTTCGGTGATCAGATTTGCCACCAGCTTCGCCGAGATCGGCGTTCGGCCGGAAGCGCGGCGATCCTGACGGGCATATCCGAAATAGGGAAGCACCGCCGTGATCCGGCGGGCGGATGAACGGCGCAGCGCATCAATAATGATGAGCAGCTCCATCAAGTGGTCATTGGCCGGGTAGCTGGTCGGCTGCACGACGAAGACATCTTCGCCGCGCACGTTTTCTTGTATTTCTACGAAGATTTCCTGGTCGGCAAATCGCCGAACCTGGCATTTGGCCAGAGGCACATCCAGATAGTTGGAAATTTCCTCTGCCAGGGCTCGGTTGGAGTTGCCCGCGACGATCTTCATGAGCCGCAAGTCCTTCTGGTGCGACGCCGGGCTTGCAGGCTGAAGTGGCCATGCAAACACGCGGAAAGGGCCTAGGTCGTTCAAGTGCCTTCGCCAAGAGCTCCTCATGGAAAGCCTTAGCAGGCGGCGGCGTTGTAACAATCAACCACCCGGACCACAACCGTCGTTCGCGCCTGAATCTCGCTTTTTTTGTATTTTTATGACGAAGAACGACAGTTGCCCGTCGAACTGATCATTATCGGTTGAGCCAGGCTTTGATTTCTACCATGGAACGATTGGCGATTCGGGACAATGTTCCGGAACTGACCGACTGCCACGGATCACCGGAGGCACCACCTGTTGCTTCCGTCCCGGAGATTCGTTTCAGACGCTTGCCGGAGCCGTCGACAATGTCGAAGACATAAAACACAGTGCCGTTGGAGGGCTGTCCCGTTGCCGCAAGAAATCCGTTCACACGGTATGACGCGCTCGCCCCAACCCGGCGAACAAGGGTGATACCCTGTTTGCGAGCTTCCTCACCGATGAATTCGGAAAGCTCATCGGCGATGTTACCGGGTGCTCCAGTGAAAGGTTCAAAGGCAAAAGTGACACCTTGCTCCTCGTCCACCTGTCCTGCAATTGACGGCGAAGGGGCCGTTGTTGCAATCGGGCTGGGCGGTTGCGGCGACGATTGACAGGCCGCAAGCACGCTTAAAAGCAACAAACCCGCCATTGCTCGCAGGAATGAAAAGGATTTCTGGCTTGAAATTGGGAGCATGGAGATGCCTGGCTCTCGTGGTCTAATTCGTTCCGGTTGCGGACCGGCGGCAGAATTGCCGGGAAGTGAGCCGATCCACAAAGTTGAACATGGTTTAGCCTGACTTGACCGGCAGGTCGAGAGGCAGCTTGGATAAGCACTCGGGCGCGTTTTGTGTTGTCAGATAGGTCTGACCAAGTGTCATCGCCGTGCCGGAGATTGAATCCATCAAGATCATGTGCATGAAAATCACCATGTTCGGCTTCACTTCCGCCGGGTTTGACTTGTAGGCCATCGGCGTGTCCATCCAGCTTGGAGTGAAACGGGCGCCAAGCGAGTAGCCGCACGCATTCAACCGGTGCTGCATCATTCCATGGGCATCGACGCGTTCGGCATGAGCGTCGAAGACGTCCCCGAACGTCTTTCCCGGAACCAGTTGTGTTTCAACAGCCGCGAGAGCTTCGCGCGCGGCGGTGTACATTTCCTGGTGCCTGTCGGTCGGCGTGCCGATCACAATCGTTCTCATCAGGGCTGCGTGATAGTGGCGATAGCTGCCGGCCCATTCCAGGGTGAGCTGATCCTGATCGGACAAGGTCCGGCGGCCTGCCTTGTAGCGGCACAAAAGAGCATCCTGACCGGACCCGATGATGAATTCGTTGCCCGGATAGTCACCCCCCCCTTCGAAAATGGCGCCTTGCATTGCCGCGAGGATACGGCCTTCGTCCGCACCGGGGTGAATTTCGTTCATGGCGGCGTAATAGGCCTTGTCGGCAAGGTCTGCTGCCTTGCGGACATAGGCGATTTCTTCTTCGCTTTTGACGGCGCGCAAATTCGGGATCAGGGGAGAAGCGTCGCTGATGTCGGCAAAACTGGTCAGTTCCGCATTGATTTGGAGACCGATTTTCCCCGTCATGCCGTGGGTGTCGTATTCGATACCGATCTTCTTGCCGAGAAGATCCATGTCGAACAGCATGTCCTTCAGTTGCAGCACCGGACTTGCCGTTCCTCGGTCGACCCAGATACGAATGTCCGAGATGTTGGAAGTCTGTTTGGCCTGGCGTTGATCGGCCGACCGGGTCAGAAGAACCTTTTCTCCATCTTTGGTCACCACAAGACACTGGAAGAAGCAGAAGCCGAACGTGTCATAGCCGGTCAGCCAATACATGCTCTCCTGAGCGAACAGAAGCATGGCGTCGAGGTCGTCGGCCTCCATAGAGGCTTTAAGCTTTTCGAAGCGACTTTCAAATTCAGCATCAGAAAAATGAAGTGCCATGGGGCGTCCTTAAGTGAGTGCAATCGCGCTGATCTGGCGACCGTAATCCGGTTCTTTCCGGTGGGTCGTGCGCCGGTAGGAAAAGAAACGTTCTTCGTCGCCATAGGTGCAAAGACCCATGTCGACGACCTGGCCAAGGCCAATCACTTCAAGCCTAGCTGAGATAAAGGCGGGTAAGTCAAACATAAAATGGCCGCTTCGCTCGGAGGGAACAAAAAAGCGGGCATTTTCGTTCGCGCCCTGTGTAAACCTTTCCTGAAATTCAGGCCCAACTTCATAAGCCTTTTGGGAGATTGTCGGACCAAGGACCGCGACAATGCTGTTCCGGTTGGCACCAAGGGCTTCCATCGCGGAGACCGTGTTTTCCAGGATGCCGGTGATCGCTCCCTTCCAGCCGGAATGTGCAGCACCAAGCACCTTTGACACAGGGTCTGCAAACAAAACCGGTCCGCAATCCGCGGTCGAGACACCAATTGCCAGACCTTGAGCGCTGGTAACGAGTGCATCGGCCTTGCGGTCCTGGCCTTCGACAAACGGACCGTTCAGCGATATCACGTCAGGGGAGTGGATCTGATAGGGAGAGGCCAGCATGCTGGCATCCACACCGAGTTCACCTGCGACCCGCCCACGGTTTTCTAGGACCTGATCACGGGTATCGTCCGAACCGAGGCCGATATTGAGGCTTTCGTATATCCCTTTCGAAACGCCGCCCTGGCGCGTGAAAAAACCGTGGTGGATACCATTCAGCTTCAATGCGTCCGCTTCAATCTTCATGGATGTCTCCGACACAAGCGATTCGTCCTTTCAGGCACTGATCCTTGGGGCTATCAACCGGCGCTGTCAAACGGTGAAAACGCGCATTTTTTTCCCGTGATTGCCAAAACCTTGAACAGGTCACCCATCTGACCAGGCGCGGCCAGGCGTTCAACTGCGTCGCGGATTGCATCCTGTTCCTGAGGTGTTTTTCCGGCACCCAGAACCCCCGCTCGCTCGAGCAATCCGGAGCGTAGCAGGAATTCGCCCTGGGTGAGGGGAGGCAGTGCCTTTGCGCCGCCCCGGACCGCTGCCGCAGCCAGTGCTTCGAAATTCACATGTGCCGTCAGATCCGCTTCGCCGGGATGCGCGAGCGCATCGTCATAGGAATGTCTGCGAAGGGCCTGAAGTGTGTCGCCCGGTGCGGTTGTCAGATAGCCATAGTCAATAAAGACAGCAACGCCGCCGTGTTTTGTCAGTCTTGCGCCGATCTCTTCGGCTATCGCGTTGGCTGCGGGCTGGGTTTCCAGGATGGTTCCCTCGGGGCTTTTTGCAAACTCCGGAGGAATGGCTTTGTCCGGAAGTCTGGCAGTGCCGGCGCCGAATACCAGGTTGCCGTTTTCATCCAGTCCGATCTGCCGTTCCCGCCAACCATCTGGGATTTTCACATGCTGGTGGATCGGCAGCGCATCAAAAAACTCATTGGCCACCAGAATGAACGGGCCGTCCGGAACATCGCGGAAACTGTCCCTGAAGATCGGTTCCAGTTTAGAACCTGCGAGTGTTTTTGCCTGCATATCCCGAAGGCGCGGGCTGATTTCGACGAGGTTCAGTCTGGCAGCGTTTAAAAAAGCAGGACGCAGAGCGGCCATGCGCAGGAGGTCCGACATCAGCGTGCCGCGGCCGGGACCAAGTTCGACCAGCTCAAACCTTTGGGGAGCTCCCATCACGGCGTAGGCTGACAGGCAGGCGGCTCCGATCAGTTCGCCAAACATCTGACTGACTTCAGGCGCCGTTGTGAAATCGCCGTGTTTTCCAAAAGGTTCACGGGTCGTGTAGTAACCCGCTTCAGGATCGGCAAGGCAGATTGTCATGTACTGCGCGATCGAAAGAGGTCCTTCGCTGGCAATTCGCGCCTTGATCCTGTCTTTCAAAATGGTCACAGGGCAGATGTCTCGGTTTTGCGGCTGCCGGCCCAGATCATCGCGGCCAGCCCGGCAAGGATCATGGGTACCGACAACATCATGCCCATGGTGAAAAAGCCGCTCAAATAGCCGATATGCGCGTCGGGTACCCTGTAAAGTTCCGCAATTGAACGGGCGATGCCGTAGCCGAACGCGAAGGCTCCGGCGAGGAAACCGGGTTTTCTGAAGAGTTCAAACCGGTGAGACAGCAAACGCAGTACCAAGAACAGGACCACGCCTTCCAGTGCGGCTTCATAAAGTTGGCTCGGATGGCGCGGTTCCGGTCCGGCTCCGGGAAAGACAAAGGCCCAGGGAACATCAGTTGGCCGTCCCCAGAGTTCAGCATTGATGAAGTTGGCGATCCGGCCGAAAAACAAGCCGATCGGAGCCGCGCACCCCGCAAGGTCGAACAGGGTCCATACAGACAGGCCACGCCGCAAGGCGAACAGCACCATCGCGATGACGGTGCCCGCGAACCCGCCATGAAAGGACATGCCGCCGGTCCAAACCGCCAGTGCTTCGCCGGGATTGGCGAAATAGTAGGCGGGATTGTAGAAAAGGACGTAACCAAGGCGTCCGCCGATAATGATGCCCAGCGTTCCCCAGAGGACAAAATCGTCAAGATCTGCTGCAGTGGGCCGATGGATCGCACCCCAAAGCCGGTCATTGAGAACAAGCGAACGCATATAGCGCCATGCCAGAATAATGCCGACGATGTACGCGAGAGCGTACCAGCGCAGCGCGAGCGGTCCGAATTCGAAGATCACAGGATCGATTGCCGGGAACGGCAAGACGAGTAATGGCGTCACGGCAGGTCCTTTTGAAGTGGGTTGCAAAGCACCGGTTGATTTCCGGGGCAACGCTTGCGCCATCTTGCTGCGCCCGTCAAGCCGGTGCTTCACACACAAATGCGGCGTAATTGGATCTTGAAGTTGAGGCAAATCCCTCATACCTCTGAAGTATTCTATTTGTTTCCGACCAAGGAGGGTCACATGACCCAAGGCCCGAACCGGCTTCTCGATGATTTTGCCAAACTGATGACCGATGCCGCGGGTGTTGCCCAGGGCGCGCGCCGCGAAGTGGAAACCGCCTTCCGAGCTCAGGCAGAGCGGTTCCTTTCCGAAATGGACGTGGTTTCGCGCGAAGAACACGAAGCCGTAAAGGAAATGGCAGCGCGCGCACTTGATAAGGTCGAAGAACTCGAATCAAGGCTTGCGGCACTGGAGAAAAACGGCTCCGAAGGCACCGGCGACGCCTGAGTGCCCGCATTTGACGTTGTTGTGAGTGAATTCTGTTAATTGTGAATGACAGATTTACGACGGTTAGACTTGGCGGAAATGCGATGTTTTTGAGCATCTTGATAAAAATTCCCGCTGAGTCTTCCACAAGTTTCAGCTTTTTCGGTCCTATTGGTATGTATCCCTTAAATCATTCCTGATCCTATACTCTAAGTTAACAGGGATTCGTCGGAGCAAGACGGAACCGGTTCGCTTCAAGGGCCACCTAAGGGACGCGTTTTGCTCCTCCGGCATGGGAAATTTCCCGGCGGCCCACCCGGTTATCCTAATCGGGTACTCGGCCCCGGCTCGGAAGGGGAGAAGGCACATGAGCCTCATCGAGATCGAATTCGAGCGTCCTGGCAACCCCGTAGATACAATCGAGACTGTCGCCGCCTTGAACGACTGGACCTTTGAACGGTCGGACGAGGACGAGATCACCATTTCCCTGGGCGGGAGTTGGTGCGACTACCATGTTTCCTTCTCCTGGATGGAAGAAGTCGAAGCCCTGCATCTGGCTTGTGCATTCGACCTGAAAGTTACCGAACCCCGCAAAACGGAAATCGTCCGTCTTCTGGCACTGGTGAATGAGCAACTCTGGATGGGGCATTTCGATCTCTGGCACAAAGAGAACGTCATCATGTTCCGTCAATCACTGCTTTTGACCGGTGGCGCAGAAGCTTCGTCGGCACAAATTGAGGCAATGCTGACGAATGCACTTGAAAACTGCGAACGTTTCTATCAAGCCTTTCAATTCGTTGTCTGGGCCGGTCACTCGGCTTCGGAAGCGATGTCTACGGCCTTGTTTGAAACCGCGGGAGAAGCATGAGTTTTTCCATTGAACGGCCTTTCCTTCTTGTCGGAGCCGGCAAGATGGGAGGCGCAATGCTATCGGGATGGATGGCGGAAGGTGTTGACCCGTCCGCCATAACCGTCTGTGATCCACGTCCGTCCGAAGAGATGGTCACCCTGTTGAACCGGCATGGCATACGCCATGTGACTTCTGTTCCGGCAGAGCTGAACGCAGGTATTGTCCTGATAGCGGTGAAGCCGCAATTGATGGATCAGGTTCTGCCAGGCGTGAAATCGGCAGTCGCTTCCGATACGCTGGTCCTTTCCGTCGCAGCCGGAACACCCGTCTCCAAATTCCAGTCGGTATTCGGGGATGTCCCCATCTGCCGATGCATGCCGAACACTCCGGCCATGGTAAAGCGCGGGATCACTGCTGTGTATCCGACAGAGCCGGTAACGGGTGAGCAACGGGATGCGGTGACAAAACTCCTGTCAGCGGTGGGTGAAGTGGTTTGGCTTGACAGTGAAGATCAAATAGATCTGGTCACAGGTGTCAGCGGTTCGGGACCGGCTTATGTTTTCTACATGGCTGAAGTCCTGAGCGAAGCCGGGAAGGCCGCAGGGCTGCCGGAAGATCTTGCGGAAAAGCTGGCCGTCGCCACGATTTGCGGCGCCGGTGAACTGATGCATCAGACGGGAGAGCATCCTTCCAAGCTCCGTCAGAATGTCACCAGCCCCAATGGCACCACCGCCGCAGCGCTTGAAGTGCTGATGCATGACGAGGGATTGCAGCCTGTCATGACCGAGGCTGTTGCATCGGCTGTGAAACGGGCGCGAGAACTGGCGGAATAAGGTAATTTTCGGGACTGCGGCAGAGCGACACCCTTTTCGCCGCATTCCCGGTCTCCTATGTTACTTTTCAAAGGCATATTGGAGATCGTTCTATGGCAACCGCAAAGACCAAACAGAAGATCCTTCAGACATTTTTAGATCTGCTGTCTGACCATCCTTATGAGGACGTGTCGCTGCCCCTCGTGGCGGAAAAAGCAAAAATCAAGCTCTCCGACATGCGCAGTGCATATGGCTCAAAACTGGAGCTGGTGGCTGCTTTCGCCGAAAAAGTCGACACTGCCGTTCTGGACGAGCGTGACGAGGATATGGGCGATCAACCGCCCAGAGATCGGCTGTTTGACGTGCTTATGACCCGGATCGACGCTCTTGCCGAGCACAAGGATGCGGTTCGAGCCTTGCACAAGGCAGCACGACGTGACCCGGCACTGGCAATCGATTTCAACGGTCTGGAGCTCAAGTCGCAGAAGTGGATGCTGATTGCGGCCGGAATCGATGTCTCCGGTCTCAAGGCGAACATCATCGCCCAGGGGCTTTCGATTGCCTTTGCACGCGTTGTTGGCGTCTGGCTGGATGAGGCGGATGAAGGCATGCCGCGCACCATGGCCAAGCTCGACCGGGAGCTGGACAAGGGATCGTCGTTCATGAAGCGGATCAATGGTCTGGAAAGCGTCGCCAAGGGCCTGCAGAAGATGCTTAGAAAGGCGTCGGATCGGAGACGGCACCGTCGGCACAAAGACGAAAACGCTGAAGATGACGACGGATTTGCAAATGAAGCCACGGCAGGTGCTTAACGCACACTTCACACTTGCATAAAGAAATCCGACCCTTCATGGTCGCTCGCACTGTCACGAGGACGATAGCATGAGCGACCAGATCAGTTTTGATGATTTTCTGAAAGTGGATGTCAGGGTGGGCCGAATTGTCGAGGCCGAGGATTTTCCGGAAGCTCGCAAGCCTGCCTACAAGATGCGGGTCGATTTCGGTCCGGATATCGGCATCAAGAAAACGTCTGCGCAGATTACCAAGCATTACACCCCAGAGACGCTTGTCGGGCGGCTCGTTATGGCTGT
>NZ_JAILWL010000283.1 GCF_025698965.1 Roseibium sp. | reverse complement strand
CCACTCCTCTGAGTGGCGTATGGACAGCAGCGTCGAGTGAATCAGGCAATCCCGGATAATTATCTCTGCTTATATAGATGGAAGCCTGGCTCGTTGCACTTGCTCTCTTTGAGAACGGAAGGGCAAATGATCGCAATTCCAAGCACCCTGCTCTACCATGAAGGACACGGTCGCCACAGCGACTGATCCCACTTCCCTTTTTGCGCAGACAGAGATGCCAATGGTCAAACTCGGATTCTTGAACATGCTTTGCAGTCCGCTGATAGTTTGTTGCCTCGAAGCATGCTGAAGCGAAGTACAATTTTCCAAGGTTGTACGTTTTGACTGTAGCGTGAAATTTTTCATTCAAGCGATCATCTCGATCGACGAAGAAAAAGGGTGCCACTAGTTGTTGCCAATTGGCAAACTGATGCCGAGGTGCTTCGGTCAATGTCGTAAAATGGTATTCCGAGAGTGGCGGGCTGCTGATAGAGGAGCGATACGTGCCAGATTTCGAACGGTGCATCTTCTCATCGTACTTCACTCGGGACAATGAGCGTTTCTTTGCTGCACGATCTAACTTGCTAGATATAGCACATTCTGTGCAGGTGAAGTCTTTATCAGAACTGGTGTCAGTTTCGATCTGAGACCTGTTAAGCGTGTTGGATTTCAGAACGAACTCACTGACGTCAACCAAAGGGCGTTTGTTCACAACGCCATCCTCTTATTTGAACTTGTTTGAAGGAACTATGTTTTTCCAACTACAACGTTATTTTATCAGGAGTTATTGTTTGACTGGTAATGTGACGAACTATCCGGTGTAGCTCAATTGAGCAAGTTTGATCTTATTTAAGCTAGTTTGAGCTTTCCAAAAGAGTGGTCTGCGGTTCACCATTCATGGTGCCGAAAAAATGTGTCCCGAGACCCCAATTAATCGGGAAGAGTCGTTTCGATCTTGACCTGAGACCCTATCCTCATTCGATTTAGCGCGGAGTCCTTCGTTTGATTGGAGTGCGACCCAACGTGCCCCCGGGACGGGCTAGAGTTTTTCGGACCAAATCAGGAACGCGGGCTGTCTGTGTGTTCTGATTTCATCAGGTCCACCGGCACGTTGCTGCCGATGGCGCCATGGGGTCTGTGTTCGTTGTAGTCCTTGCGCCAATCCTCCAACTTTTCAGCTGCATCCGTATGGCTCCGAAACCAATGCGTATTAAGGCATTCCACCCTGAGCCGTCCATTGAATGCCTCAATGAAGACATGGGTTTCCCGGCATGGAGAAGCCCGGTGTGACGCCACACTGATGGGCCTATAAGTCCAGATCACGTAATATGAACTCCGAGTCCTGATCGAGGGAATTTAGCGGGGTACATCAATCCATTCGTTACTCTGCAAGAAAGTCATGCGCTCTTACATTACTCTCGTACATGAGGGTTACCTATTGGGCTTTAGATGATTGTTTGCTCGCAACCATCGAAGTCGGTAACCCTCAGCTCGAAAACCCAGATGTCAGATCAAGTCTCAACTTCTACATATCAAACGAAGTCAGTGATTGGCCTTGCCGCGAACGTGTTCTTCTGGGGATCAAAGAAGAAACCCTTGTTGATGTCGTCGTTTGCTCCCATTTCGTCGGGTTCAAGACTTGCGATTGTGTTGATGAGGTCATGCACCCTTGAAGCTGTGAAACGCGCTGCGAGGCTGCCGTTATCGTTGAGGACTTGGATGTCCGCACCGGCTATTCCATTGCCGATGTCCTTGAAGTAATCCGTAACGGCAACCCTTCCCTCGACCCGTTTCCCATCCGTATCATGAGCTGCGCGGCTTCGAAGGATCAGGTTGTCTTCTACTCTTCCGAATTCCAAGTCATTGAGTAGCTCACCGATGGTATGTGCATCGCTGTCGCCACCACCAATTGCAGCTCCGGAAACCTGAATTACATCACCTGTTAGCGAATCTGGCCTAGCCTCAAATTCATGCAGAAGAACAATGCCTTCAGTCTTATCCTCGATCACCGCAATGTCGTTGGCAGTTGCAGATGCTGTGATTGAGGTTATTCCAATGAATTTGTTATTTTGTTCGACTTGGTGTTCTACCGTCAAGCTGGCGAAGTCTATGGATGCAACCATGTCCTGTAATTGTTCCGACAAACCATGGTCGGGGTCACTCAAGTCGAAAAATCCATTCGCTACGCCGTCGCCGTCTGTCGGATTCTTCAGGTGTGTGGCAATCCGTTTGACCATATCAGCAGTTAGTGTTGCCGTAACACTGTTGTCATCGTTCAGGATCTCGACACTGGGGCCTGAGAACGCGCCATTATCATTCTTTTTGAAATAGTCTTCAAAGGTGACATCACCCGCTAGGCGCAGTCCCGTGACATCCTTTGTAGCACGTGTTTCGATCTTGAGGTCGTCGCCGTCCTCACTAAACCAGACATCGTTCAGCAGAGTTTCCAACTTGTTCGGATTCTTGTCCGTTACATTGGCGGATATTTTAATCACATCTGTTTCGATTTCAGGGGTATTGTCCTGGAAATACTCATAAACTTCACCAACTCGCGCGTCCCCCACAATGTTGCCGGTCAGCATCTTGTCGGTGACGACAAACGCGTCATTGCCCTCGTCGCCCAGAAATAGATTTTCCGAGCCGCCAAGGTGCAATGTGTCATTTCCAGTACCGGCCGATGCCATCACATGGCTTGCGTCCTGATCGGTGGTGTAGGTGTCGTCGTCTGCCCCTCCATAAACGGCATTGCCTTTACCGCCCAGTTTGATGAAGTCTGCGCCCGTTGCCGTCTCGAGAACCGAGCCAAATCCGGCATTGAAAATAATGTCGTCGCCACCGCCGGTGTTATAGTAGTTGTAAAAACCAAGACCGAAAATGATGTCTTGTCCCTCGCCGGCATAGAAGAAGTTTCTAATCCCGGCTCCGATGATCAAGTCGACACCGTCGCCTCCGAAGAACAGGTTTTTTGTTCCAAGGCCGATAAGTATGTCGTCGCCATCCTCACCATGAACTCGGTTGAGAGAGCCAGCTGCCGCAACGATATCGTTGCCATCGTCCCCCGTGACCAGGTTTGCCGACCCAAGAGCGATCAGCAAGTCGGCGCCAGCATCACCGTTGACCCGATTGTCGTTGCCCAGGGCAACCGCCAAATCGTTGCCGTCGCCCATGGTCAACAAATTCATGCTGGCAAGTGTCACGGCAATATCATTGCCATGCCCTGCGAAGGCAACGTTGTTTTCGCCCGCCATAACGATCAGATCACCGTCGCCATGAAGATAGTTGAACTTTTGCATGTGCTCGAAAATGCCACCCTGGAATCCGTTGTCCTTTAGGCCCTTGGTGAACAGGTCGTCGAAATCAACTACAGAAAAGAGTTGGAAACGCGAAACTGCGCTACTGAACTGGGCGCCTTTCGACTCCACGTCCTCGTTTAAATAGCCCTCAGCATTTCCAAATTCTAGGTCTGTGAATACTTCCTTGAAGTCGGATCCCCAAAGCGTGGATATTCCAGCACCTACTGCGGACACCGCCTCAGTGATGGTTCCGACAATTGTTCCTCCAATCGGCGGCAGCTTGATGGCGGTTAAGAGCGAAGTTTCAAGGTTGTTCGCCCATGCATCCCGAACCGTTTTTGCTGCTCCGTCCGGGTCAATACTAGGCAGACCATCGGCGTTTGGAACGACCCCGCCAAATAATTCCCCCACGTTTCCGTTGATCGTTTTGATCCGGAAATCAACAGGCAAGAGATGATCCAAACCAAACGGTAAGAACTTGTATAGCTGCATTTTTGCCGAAACCAGCGAACGCACGTCGAATTCAAGAACATCAACGATGTTGTCGCCAAAGACGATGTTGAATTCGCCGACAGCGACGATCTTGTCGGATCCTCGTCCGCCTAAGACAAAATTCGCGGTCGATATGTTATTGACCAGATAAGAAAAGCCATCTTTGACTGCGAATGCCTGGTTTACGAAGGGAAGTTTCTTTGCAGATTTATTGAGTGCTTCCAAGGTGAAGCTTTTCTTAAAGTCTGTAAGAAATTTTCCTTTCTGTTTTTTAAATGCCTCAGATCTCGTCTTAGAAGAAGTGTAAAATGCTATTTTACTTGTTAAGCTCTTTATCTCTTTCTTGATTAGGTTTCCACTTTCGATCTCAGGTGCTACATATCCTGAGCGATCAGGGCCCGAGCGAGTGCGTTTTTTGAGCCCCAGAGCATAGGGTAGGTCTGTGGCAAGTGAGTAAATTAGCGGCCCTACGTTGGGATTGACTACGACAATGTAGTCGTTTGACGTGCCGGTGACGTTGGCAATGATATTGCCGGTTCCGACGGCGATTTGAACATCCTGACCTACTTCGACAAGGCTCTGCGTCGTAATCGGGTCGGCCATCTGGATCATGATGTTCTTGTTGCCAAGCGCAACCATATAGTCGTTGCCGAGACCCGCTTTGATTATCAGGTTTTTGTTACCTGCGGCGGCCATTCTTGCGTTACCGTGTCCCGCATGTATCAAGACGTTTCCACCACCATTCAACAGCTCGTTTCCGGCAGCTTCAGCCTTGTCTTTGTATGATGTTTTCTTAAGTTCCTTTATGTGTTTTTTGGCTTCTTTAGTGAGTTCGGCCTTCACTTCGTTTCTGGCCTTGTCATAGATGCGATGGGTCTCGCCGTTTGAAAAATAATCTCTCTCTATTGGCGTGTTGTCTACCAAGGTACTTGCGGCGATTTTTTCCTGATCATTTTCAAACGCCGCATTCCATTCGTCGCCATAATTTTCATACATGTAATCGGATGTTTTTCGATCAATCAGGGAATTGGCATACCGCCCGTGACCATAGTGTAAGAATTTTTCAATTTCACCCTTCTCGTGGTTACTTGCCGTCTTTCCATTTGTTGCGACCTCTTTTAGGTCCATCAATGTTTGGAAGAAGGTTGTGGGTGAAATCGCGACGCCGACAAAATCACCGTTGCCAAGTTTCGCCAATATGTTACGGCCGCTTGGTGTGCCGCTATCGGCAACAGAAGCCTCGGAGGCTTTACCTTTTAATTCAAACGGGTTTTTGCCAAGATGCTCATAATCGTAGGTACTGCCTGAGAACTCTACATAGCGTCCGCGTGGCTTGCCTGGGTCGACGGGTGTTTGAGGCTGGGAGGGTGTATCGTCCTTCTTGCGCCCCCAGCCGGGCATTGTGATGGCAGCCATCAGTGTGTCGGATGTGGCAACCCTGGAACCCTGTGCCGTCTGCGACATGAACTCATTGAGCGTGAGGCGCGCGCGATTTGGGGCACCCTCGGTACGCACATGTTTCAGCAAGTCGATGGCCCGCTGGCGGTCTTTTGCAAAATCCAAGGGCATCTTGTCGTGGCTGTGGGAATTCACGTCGAGCATCACGTTCCAACCGCCGATGCTGACGGCCAGCATCTGGGTGTCGAAATCACCTATTCGTAAGCTCTTCGTATTAAGGGCATTGGGAAGGGCAGCGCCCAACTCGCCGGCAGCCTTTAGCTTTTCCAGGTCCTTCTGGACATCCGCGCTTGTGGTTGTATTGGGAGTATCTTGCCCCGCCCCAACGCGGATCATCACATTGGTGGCCCCGACAGCAACGCCGGTAAAGGTGCCGTCACCCACTTGCAGTGCCATATTTTGGCTGGTTAGAAAACTGGTGATCTTTCCCAGAATACTCGTTTTACCTTCACCAAGTTGTTTGTGTCCTGCTGTTTTCAATGCGGAGTTTAGGAAATTGCCGGCATGCTGGCGACCTCCTGTCGTTGGTCGTGCCGCCGACACCAGGAAGCTGCTCATGTCTCCATGGCCAAGCTTGACTACCCAGGAACTGTGCGTTTCCTTTAAAGTTACGCCGGCATAGAACAGGTTGCCGTCGCCGTCATTGAAAAGCAGCGACTGACCGCCGGCCGAAGCACCGGTCACGTGCCCGTTTCCAACCTTGACCGCAATGTTGATGCTGCCAAATTGTCCGAACGCACTGTTTCCATCGCCGTCTCGTAGGAAGACCGAACTTGCATATAGCTTCAGGGGGACATCGAAGCCCACAAGACTATGAACAAATCCATGATGCGATATGCCAGCCTGCACTACCACATCGTGCCCTTTTCCGATTGCATACAGCGCATTTCTGAAACCAAGCATACCGGCATAGACATTGCCCTGGCCGGTCTTCACAACCAGGTTGCCTTTCCCCATCATGACTAGACCATGCACATCCACGCCGTCATGCGCGTAGGCTATGTTCGCCTGTCCCATCATCAGACCAGTAAGGCGAGAATGAGAGGTGACTTTTCCATCTTCCCCTATGTGATTGACTCCACCTTTCCCTGTGTGAACGACGATATTGGCCGTACCTCCAAGGCCAAGGCGAAGAGCGCCATGCATTTCTTTGATGATCAGGTTGCCTTTGCCCAGAGCGACAACAGTGTCGGTGCCAGTGCCTGTGACGGCCAGGTTGAACTGGCTGAGAAGTACAATGATATCGTCCCCAGCCCCGCCAATGGCAATCGCTCCGGTCAGGCGGGATGCTGTTTTCCGATCTTGTTCGTGCGGGTCTTTACCGGCTTTTTCTAGCAATTTATTGGGCAAAAAGGCTTCAACCTTATTGATGCTATCCATTAGCTTGCCCAGCATCCCTCCTTCCTTGCCAAATACTTTTTGAATTGTACGCACGCCAGTGGAAGGAGACCCTGCGATGATGACATCGTTACCTGCACCGCCAAACACCACATTCATCCGTCCCAAGGCTATTATGACATCGTTACCATCCGATCCAAACGTCACGTTCAAGGTGCCGACGACGATCTGTCCCACGCCGTTTTCGTGTTTCCATTGACCGCCGAGACCCAGCCCTGACCAGACGAATGCTGCGTCGGCAGGGTTTTTTTGTTCGCCTTCCCAGAATGTCTGAACGCCGTCGCCCTTCACATCGCCTGCGTCCTCCACATCGTCTGCATCCTGAGTATTGGCTTGCGCAGCGATACTGGAACTCAGGTCTCGTTCGAACGACAAGAAGTCATTTTCGCTCTCAGTCGCAGCTTTTTCTGTCGCTTCGGACTCCTTTATGTCCTCAACGGCCGCGGTCTTCGCGTTCTCGATCAAAGCGAAAGAGTCTTCATATTGCGCTGTTGACGCTTGCGCCTCGGCTTGCGCCAACTCTTCCTCACTCACACCTTCCAACCCGACTTCTGACCCTGTGCCGGAAGTTGCCTGTTGCGCGCGGGCTTGTGCGAAGTCGATGCCCGGTCCGGAGCCGAGGGCTACGGTTGGAGTATCCTCGACAGGATCATCATTTAGCACGCTTTCAGTTAAGCCAGATAGATCGTTCAGCGCGTCAAGCGGGTTGTGGGCAAAAGGCGAAAGGAAGCGGGCGCCCGCGCCGGCATCTACAATGCTGAGCTTGCCGATTGCAGTAACTTCGTCGAGTTCGCCCGCGCCTGCTCCACCTGTTAGTACAAGATTCTTCTCACCAAAGGCGAGCACCTTGTCGAATCCGGAACCTGCGGTCACGATGTTGCCGGCACCCGCAACAACAACTTCCGAGCCGCCATCGGAGAGCGTCACGACATTGCCCTTGCCCACCGCAACAATATTGCTGTGCCCTGAGCCTGTATTTGTTACAATATTCGCCTTGCCTGCGACCCGGGCAGTCAATCTGCCATCACTCGTATGGGTAACGAGATTGCCTTTCGATGCTAGGATCACATCGGTGTCACCGCTGGCCGAAAAGTTATTGATGACGTTCGCTTTACCCACACCGCGCATATGAATATCGGTGTTGCCACCCAGAGCATTAATGACGTTTTCTGACCCGCCACCAAAGAATGCCAATTTACCTGCTTCGGTGGTATCGATCGTCAAGATGTTGCGCTTGCCCGCACCAATGAAATCGATATTTCCCTGCTCGCCGGTGAGGGTCAACACGTTCGCGTTGCCTGCACCGATAAAGTCGATGTTGCCGTTATTGGCTGTATGTGTGACGACATTAGCCTTGCCGGCGCCTATGAAATCGATATCGCCTTGCTCGCCGGTGAGGGTCAACACGTTCGCGTTGCCCGCGCCGATAAAGTCGATGTTGCCGTTATTGGCTATATGTGTGACGACATTGGCCTTGCCTGCGCCAACGAAATCGATATTTCCCTGCTCGCCGGTGAGGGTCAACACGTTTGCCTCACCCGCTCCGATAAAGTTGATATCTCCATAATTGGCCGTGTGGGTAACGACATTGGCCTTGCCCGCGCCGACAAATAGGATATCGCCTTGTTCGCCAGTGAGTGTCACAACGTTTGCCATGCCAGCGCCAACAAAGTCGATATTTCCGTGACGGGCCGTGTGGGTGACGACATTGGCCTTGCCCGCGCCGACAAAGAGAATGTCGCCTTGTTCGCCGGTGAGCGTGAGAACGTTTGCAGCGCCTGCACCTACAAAGTCGATGTTGCCGTAATTAGCTGTATGTGTGACG
>NZ_JAILWL010000282.1 GCF_025698965.1 Roseibium sp. | reverse complement strand
AGGCGCGCCTTCGGTTTGGGCGGTCATTGGGGAAGATAGTGAGTTTTGAAGTTTTCTAGTCTTGATTTGTCTATTTGTCTATACAAATAAACTGATTGACTCTTTGGTACTGAAATTTGATGACGGGCGCATGACGAAAAATACCATTCTAGACCGCAGCGCAGGCATTGCTGTCTGGCGCCAGATATTGGAAACGCTAAAGGCGGAAATTGTCAGCGGGACATTTGAAAAAGACGGCCGACTACCGCCGGAATCCGATCTGGCGGCGCGGTTCGGCGTTAATCGCCACACAGTTCGTCGGGCAATTGCGGCGCTGACCAGTGAAGGTATATTGCGTGCAGACCAGGGACGGGGGACTTTCGTCGCTTCAGCCCCGCTCAACTATCCAATCGGACCGCGTACACGGTTCTCGGAAATCGTCTCCGGCCAGGACAGGGCGCCGAGCGGGCGTCTCATCGGTTCAGCGCTGGAAGACGCCGATGCATTGCTTGCCAATCAGCTTGAGGTGCCGCTTGGAACCTCGTTGATCCGGGTGGAAACACTTCGTGTTGCCGACGGTATTCCGATGATGGTCGGCACCAGTTGGCTGGAACAGGCGCTCGTTCCGAATTTTGTCGCAGATTATGCCGACAGCGGATCAATCACGGAAGCGCTGCGCCGTGCAGGTATCGAAGACTACCGGCGTAAGGAAACCCGGATTACAGCAGAACTTGTCGAAGCCCGGGACGCCCAGCAACTTGGACTGCCTCTCGGCCAACCAGTGCTTGTGGTGGAGAGCGTCAACCTGGATATGGCAGGCAAACCCATTCAGTACGCACGCGCACGCGCGGCGGCCGACAGGATGCAGCTCGTGGTAAATGGTGAACACTGACCCGAAGATGATCCGGGTCACGTCCAGAATTTCGGTGTTTCCCTGCTTGCCTGCCAGTAGCCTTTTGCATGTTGCCACTTTGATTGGCACTGGGCCTCGTGCCATCCGATCACGAAACCGATGGCCTGTGACGTTTCCAGCGCTTTGGCACCCCTGACCTTGCATTTTTCCGGAAGTGTTTCGGCCATGGCAACGTCATTCAGGTAGCCGAAGATATCCTGCAGCTTTTTCATGCGTTTGAGGAATGGTTTGACCGTGTTTTCCGGATAGAGGCATCCGAAGAATTCTATGCCGTAACGCATCTTCTTCATGGCCTTGCGCATTTCGTGGCGCTCGGGGATGGACAGATTCTCAAGACGTTTGCCGTATTTCAGGACTTTCTTCCATTGTCTGGACAAGGCCTGACTGGAATAGATGTCAATTGGTTGGGCGAGAATCGCGGTCTGGTCGAAATTCTCCGGATCAAGCCATCCCCTGCCTTCGGTGTAGGCCGCCAGATCCAGAAGAAATGCGTTCACTTCCGCCGATTTCAGGTGATCGACAAGCGCTATGCGAGTGTCTCGCCCGCGCGAAGTTTTCAGGTTTTCAAGCAACCCGTCGAAAGACAGGCTTTCAGGCGCTCTTTCGACAAGCGGGGTGACGATTTCATCAACCAGCACATCAAGATCCCGCAAGGCACCGGCCTCGGACGCAATCAAACGTGCCATTTGGTCAAGTGGGGCAGCAGTCGTCGGGTTGAGGGCTGGTCTGAACAGGCGAAACGCACTGCGCAGCCGTCGCAATCCAATACGAAGCTGATGCGTACCTTCAGGATCTTCCGAAGCAAGTACGACCAGGCGATTTTCGGCAATCTGCGTCAGGCAGGACCTGAGGATGTCACGAATTCCCAGCTCGACACTGGAGCCAGCTGCAAAGGTGATGTCCTCCGCAAAATAGGGCTTTTGCTCATCCGATTGCCTACCTTCCGCAAATCGGTATCCGCGCTCAGCCTTGCTGTAGGGTGAGAAGCGGAACGGAACATCCTTCAGCAAAGCCTTGGCGGCATCGAACACGGCCTGGTTGGGCCCTGATTTCAGTTCAAGCTCCAATTCGACCAGTGGATGGCTGCTGCTGCCGGCGAGAATGTTTCCGGTGTCAAAGGCCAGTTCGATCACAGTGCCATCGCTCTCGCGCGTCAGCTCACGGGTCGTTCGCTTCATCACGGTTTCGAAACACTCCTGAAGCGGTGCATCGTCGATCACCCTGGAGAGTTTGTCGCTGACATCGCGATCTTCAAATACTGAAAAGTCAAGCGCTCGGCTCTTGACCGGATGCTCTGCCTCAATTGGTGAGGAAAGCCCGCCCATGACACCTGTGCCAAGTTTTGCGGTCTGGATCCAGCTCTTTCCGGACTTGCGAACCCGCAAGGAGATTTTCGCCTTACGCAAGGCCTGGTCCGGAGTGTCGTAATAGATCGATTGCAGCGTTTTGGTAACCGACTTGCTGGCGGTAAACCCCTCGATGGCACCTGCGCGTTTCATTGCGTCCTGTGCCATCGGGTCAAGTTCGAGTTTTAGCTCGATTTCACGTCCGGATCTGGTCATGAAAAATTTCTAGCCAAGCCAGGACTTCTTGTCCAGAAAATGCGCACAATTTGCGCCTTTGTCGCAGGCTATATATTGAGCAGTTTCGCTCGCCAGACTGGAACGCTGAACGCATTTATCTGAAAAACTTGCGCTGTACCCGGTTCAAGAGGTTGCACGCCCTGTGGAGATATGTCGGAACGGAGCGTTGGTTGAACGCTATCTTCCGGACATAATTCGGAACCACCCATGTCGCACTCGAGCCATATGGAAAGGTCAGTGTCGTGCCCGGATCCGCGTGATACTCCGCACCCTGGTCGTCCGTGATCAAGGCTTTGCCTTCCAGGATGAGGATGGTTTCATCGAGATCGTAGTGCCAACGGAATTTTCCTGCGGTACAGGACCAGTGATCAACGGTCGTCCAGTAGTTTCCGATCCGGGACAAATTTTTGCATTTGGCCTGCGGGCTCCCCTCCAGAATCCAGTCCGGGTTGATTGGAGAACTTTCGAGAGCTTCCTTGTCAAGAAAGGAACGTGTGAATACGCCGTTTTCCGGCTGGTCTTCGAAGGATGCCGGCGCGAGGAAACCCAGGTTGCCCGGGAGTTCGCTTCCATAACCTGCCGGCACGGAGTTCTGGTTGCTTTCAGCCAAAGTCACTGTTTGATCCTTCCTGATGTCGTCTGGGCAAGGTGCAGGAGAGATCTTGAATCGAACTTTAAACTTCCTGGAAAATCGACCGAAATCCGGCGTGTGCAGACCTGTTTTGAGAGGCAGCATTAAGAAAGCGTTGGCGTGTTCGATAAAATTTTAGACGACTGTTGCGTTTGCAGTTTGTTGAACCCGTGGATAGACCGTCCCCGTCGGGACCCTAACCGCTTGCATCCTTTGGATGCTCATGATAGGCACCCTCTCCGGTGTCAGTTGCCCCTCTGGCGGAACTGGTAGACGCGCGGGATTCAAAATCCCGTTCCTTCGGGAGTGCCGGTTCGATTCCGGCGGGGGGCACCACTTTTGTTGCGCTATTGTCCTACGGGCTACCTGAGCGCGTTCTTCCTAAGCTATCGATTGTCGCCTGCCTGAGCGTGCTCGTTCAGTTGCTCGTGCCACCAATAAAAGAATTCTCTAGGTGACTTTTTGCGCTGCGGCGGGTATGGGATGCGCCATGATCAGACGCCTCTACGACTGGACTTTGTCCCTTGCCGCCGGACCGCGTGCGCCTGTGGCGCTTGGGTCCGTTTCCTTTGTTGAAAGTTCGGTCTTTCCGATCCCGCCCGATATCCTGCTGATCCCGATGGTGATTGCGCGGCGCGAGCGGGCGTGGTGGTATGCATTCCTGTGTACGCTGACCTCCGTTGCGGGCGGTGTTCTCGGTTATCTGATCGGGATGTTCCTGTTTGACCAGGTTGCCGTCCCGATCCTGACGTTTTACGGAAAAATGGGTTGGCTTGACGAGTTCACCACGGTGTTCAACCAGTACGGCTGGTGGTTTGTCTTCATTGCCGGTCTGACGCCCTTTCCCTACAAGGTGATAACCATCGCATCCGGCGTTGCAGGCTTAAGCCTGCCGGTCTTCATCATTGCCAGCATTGTTTCGAGGGGTCTGCGGTTCTTTGTCGTCTCAGGCCTGCTCTACCTGTTCGGCCCTCCGATCAAGGACTTTATCGAGAAACGGCTTGGCCTCATGTTCACCTTATTCGTGGTGCTGTTGGTCGGCGGGTTTGTGCTGTTGCGGTTTGTTTAAAGAAATTATGAGGGTGGAATGGCTTTGGAGCGTTTGGCAAGAAATCTGACTGCGCTGGCGCTGCTTGGCGGCCTGGCGGCAATTGCGGCTGCCTGGGGTTTCCAGCTGATCGGCGGATATGTGCCGTGCAAACTCTGTCTCGAACAGCGTGTGCCCTATTATGTCGGACTGCCGCTTGCCGCCTTGGCCCTTATCCTGATCGTTCAAAAACGTGTCGGACCGGCTCTGCTGGTGCTTTTGGGTGTGACGGCTGTGTTTGCCTATGGTTCCGGTCTCGGGATTTATCAGGCAGGTGCGGAGTGGGCGTTCTGGGCCGGGCCCAGTGACTGTGGCGGCGGTAGTGCGGCTCCCTCTTCGGCGGCAAATATGCTGCAGGCGCTTCAGTCAACCCGCGTCGTCAGCTGCACCGAGGCAAGCTGGAGACTGTTCGGCCTTTCTTTCGCCGGATGGAATGCGGTTGCTTCCGGCGGTGTGGCCGTGTTTGCCCTGATTTCAGCTTTCCTGTTGAACCGGGGCCGGAATGAAGACACTGTAAGTGCATGAGCGGATCTGAAAACCTAAAAGACAAGAAGCGGGAAGAGGCTCTCAAGGCCATCGACCGCGTTCAGGCTGAAAGTGAAACCATCGTCGGTTCGACCTTTGTCCGCATGGCAGACCGCGCAAAGGATCACTTGAGTGCTGCCGACAAGGACGAAGACGACCAGATCGAAATCTGGGGCACGCGGATCGGTCGGGTCGCCGGGGCTCTCTTTGCCGTGGGACTGGTGATTTACCTCGTCGTTACCTATTTCTAGAGCTTATGCGCTAGACGAAGAGTACCGAACTTTGGGGCAATAGAAGCAATATGGCATCCGTCCAACCGATAAGCAGGAGTGATTGGTCAGACCGCAAGGCGCCGGACCTGGCTGATTTCGAGGCCATGGCGAGCGAGATTCTTGCCGGTCTGCCGGATGACGTGTTGCTGCGCTGCGGTCATATCCAGATCAGTCTTGCCGACTATGCCCCAGACGATGTTCTGGATGCGCTTTCGATCGACGATCCGCACGATCTTCTGGGTTTGTTTGAGGGACTTGGCCTCACTCATGGTGGTGATGCCGACCTGACAGGGCAGATGCCCAACAGGATCTGGCTATTTCGCAGGCCGATCCTCGACTATTGGGCGGCCATGGATGACAGTCTGGGGGATGTGGTCGCGCATGTGCTGATCCATGAAATTGGCCATCATTTCGGGCTTTCCGACCAGGATATGGAACGCATTGAGGCCGCAACCGACCGGTAGGTCAGGCTACGGCCCCAAAAACACGGTCGTTAAGCTTATTCCGCAGCTTCTTTTTGTGCGCGGGTGATGGATTCGGAAATCAGTCTCTTTGCTGCTGCCGTTCCTTCAACGCCGGTGACCTTGACCCATTTGCCCGGTTCCAGATCCTTATAGTGCTCAAAGAAATGCTTGACCTGGGCAATGGTGATTTCCGGAAGATCGGAAATATCGTTGATGTTGTCGTAACGTTTGGTCAGTTTGTGGGTCGGAACGGCAATGATCTTTTCATCCTGACCGGACTCGTCTTCCATCAACAGGACGCCGATCGGGCGGCAATTCATGATTGCCCCCGGAACAACCGGGCGCTGGTTGACCACGATCACGTCGATCGGGTCGCCGTCGCCGCACAGCGTATGAGGAACAAAGCCGTAGTTGCCCGGGTAACGCATCGGCGTGTAAAGGAAGCGATCGACATACATCGCGCCGGCATCCTTATCCATTTCGTATTTGATCGGCTCACCGCCCATGGACACCTCGATAATGACGTTGATGTCTTCCGGCGGGTTCTTGCCAATCGGCACGGCGTCGATACGCATCGTAAAACTCCTGTTGATCTTTGCGCCGTCTATCGCAATCCAGCTCGAGAAGTTCAAGCCTTTAATTTTTGCATTGCACCTAATTGATGAAGATGCCTCTAATATGACAGTGCTGATATCCGGAAGTCTGACAATGACCAATTGCTGCTTTAGTTCGAAACTATGGAGCCCGTTAGTGGCGGCGATCTTATGGACCATTGGCGCGGTTCAGGCAGGGGCGGCGGACGTTACCAGTACCTATTCCAAGATCCGGCTCCAGGGCTGTACTCAGGTCGCAACGGCTTCAGATGAAGGAACCTTTGGAGGGGCCTGGGAGTGTCCCGGAATTCAGGGACAGGCTGTTTATGTCGCTGAAGGTGATTTGCGCATGTTCGTCTCTTTCGGCCCGGCCGCCATTGATGAACCGGCTGCGTCCCAGACGTTGCCGAATTTCAACACGGTCAACGAGACACTTGAATGGCGTTTGCGCAATGGTGTTCCATTCGCCACCATATTGCGCTGGTTTCCCAGCCTGGACGGTGCCAGCAAGACCGGGAGTATTCTGATTGTCACGCAGCTTGTTCCTGGCGGTAGGACCTGTCAGATCGCCAGGATCGATGCTCAGGCCAACAGCAATGCCAATAGTCTTGCGAGAAACGCGGCGGATACGATGGCGGGCCGGTTCGATTGTTCCTCGGAGCCGGTCGTCATCGGCAATCCGGGAATTCTCTAACAGCTGTTCATGCCTTCAGCGATCATACCTGGTGCTGCTGTCCGGAGGCCAGGTGTAAATCGACAATTCCATCCGACGACCGCCGAGCCTGTACCAGGACTTTGCCGACAGTTTGCCATCGACAGCCCTGTAAAATGCACGGGCAGGCGTGTTTTCGCTTAAGACCTGAACAGCCAGCCCGGAGAGTTTTCTGGCATCGAGCGTTTCCCTGACACTGTTGAAGAGCGTGCGTCCAAAGCCAAGGCCTTGATATTCCGGTTTCAGGTAAAGCTCGTATATCTCACCCTCCATTCCGGTACCCTGCAACCTGCAACGGCCAAAGGTTGCGTATCCGGCGGGCGTATCGGCGATGCTGAGGATCTTGATATCAACACCGCGGGCCAGCGCACCGCGCCACCATCCGGTTCCGCGACGCGCAACCATCTTCTGCAAATCGACACCGTGCAATACGCCACGGTAAGCGCCGAGCCAGGCTTCATTGTGAATGCCGGCAAGTGCCTCGCAATCTGCAGCCCGGGCTGCACGGAGATCTATCAGGTCAGTGGTCATCCTTAGAAGAGGATACAACAAGCTCTGAATTGGAAAAGAGGCATTCTTGAATCGAAATACGAAAAGTGGTGCCGAAGCTTCAGGGCTACGGAAAACTGACGATGAATGGATGGGGTTGAATGCAGTAAATGAAAAGGGCCGGCTGATCGCCGGCCCTTCAGTTGCCCTGATGTTTGACTCATTAAATCTAGTTGACCGGTAAGAACCCCGGGGGGCTGGGGGGCTAATGCATTCCGCGATCCCTACTGGTCATACCCATCAGAGTATGATCTCAATATGGGTTGGTAAAATGGCTGGCCAAGGGCTGGAATGCGGCGAAATCATGGAATTTTGCGCATTCTTTTTGGGCAAAGTGCCGTAGCGGCATATTTTTAGGTAATCTGTCAGTTTGTTACTTGGTAGATATACGAAGTGTGAGGCGAAGGAAACCCTTTCTGACATTGCGGGCTTGCCAGATACCCCAAAGCCAACGCATCATAGCAGACAGGTGACATTGAAATGCGCTAGAGCAATTCAATGTTCATTGCGAACCCGCGAAAGAAAATGGAGGCGGAATGAGCGAAGCCGATGACAGCGCGTTTCAGCACGGCGCGGGGTTCAACCCGTCGCCGCAAAGCCAACCGGCTCTCCCCTCCAGACCAGTTGTTGCGTTCAACCGGCGTGAACTCGATACCATCTTAAGGCTTTACGGTCGCATGGTCGCTGACGGCGAATGGCGCGACTATGCGATTGACCTTCTGAAAGACAAGGCAGTGTTCTCCGTATTCCGGCGGTCTTCGGAAATGCCGCTCTACAGAATTGAAAAGGATCCGAAGCTGTCGCGCCGGCAGGGTGCCTATTCGGTTGTCGGCACAGGGGGCATGATCCTGAAAAGGGGGCATGAACTTGCCCAGGTTCTGCGGGTTCTGGAAAAGAAGAAGCACCTCAGACTGGTGGACGCCTGAACCCGATAGATCGCAAGAGCGAGAGTACTCACAAAAAAGCCCGGCATTGCCGGGCTTTTCGTTTGTCAGATGTGCTGTCGCTTATTCGCGGTTGCCGAACAGCTGCAGCAGCATCAGGAACATGTTGATGAAGTCCAGGTAGAGGCGCAGAGCGCCCATGACGGACTTCTTGGTGGCAACTTCAGAGCTGTCACCTTCGTAGTACATTTCCTTGATCTGTTGCGTGTCATAGGCCGTCAGGCCGGCAAAGACCAGAACACCGATCACGGAGATAGCGAACTGCAGCGCGGAAGACGCCAAGA